>NZ_JANSHJ010000001.1:0-167056 GCF_047502615.1 Synechococcus sp. W60.3
CCAACAGCGCTGCTTCTGCTCCCGCTTCCTGCAGAGCCTGGCGGATGTGGGCACATTCCCCTGCCCCCCCTGAGGCGATCACCGGCACCGCCACCGCCTCGGCCACGCGGCGGGTCAGCTCCAAGTCGTAGCCCGCTTGGGTGCCGTCGGCGTCCATGCTGGTCAACAAGATCTCCCCCGCCCCCCGCTCGGCCACGGTTTTGGCCCACTCCACCGCGTCCAGGCCCGTCGGCTCCCTCCCCCCGCGCACGTACACTTCCCAACCGCCACCCTGAGGTTTGGCACGGGCGTCGATGGCCACCACGATGCACTGGGATCCAAACCGACGGCTGGCCTGGGTGACCAGATCCGGATCCCGGACTGCCGCCGAATTGAGGCTCACCTTGTCGGCCCCGGCCCGCAACAGTTGCCGGATCCCTTCCAGATCGCGGATCCCACCTCCCACCGTGAGGGGGATAAACACCTGCTCCGCCGTGCGCCGCACCACCTCCAGCAAGATTTCCCGCTCTTCGTGAGTGGCGGTGATGTCTAGAAAAACCAGCTCGTCAGCTCCCGCCTGGTCGTAGGCCTGGGCCAGCTCCACCGGATCCCCGGCATCGCGCAACTGCACAAACCGGATCCCTTTGACCACCCGCCCCGCCGCCACATCCAGGCAGGGAATGATCCGCTTGGCCAACATCGCCTTCTCCTCCGCTGGCGCGATGGCCTAGCCAAAGGTGATGACTAAGAAAGGCTCCTGAAACTTGGCCCCGGTTACCTGCCGGCCTGCCAAGCTGGGGGGCAAGAACAAGTTGCGCCGCTGATCCCCGGCGGTGATGGTCAGTTCCGGCCCCGACTGGCTCAGCTCGATCTGGGCCTTGCTGAAGCCGGGAATAAACAGCTTGACGGTACGGGCTCCCTCGTCGATGGCCACCGGCGGCGGCACCTGCGGCACCGCGAAAATCCCTCCTACCGCCTCTTCCAAAGCCGACCAATCGGATCCCTGGCGCCGCGGCAGGATGCGCACAGGCAGCGGAGAAAAATCGGCAGCCGACACTTCCCCAGGAACCAGCGGCATGACCCAGAGGCCACCCACCGTCAGCCCCACCATCTGGGCGCTGCCCCAGAGGTAGCGGGCAGTCTGCACGGCCATCGGATCCGGGGTGGTTACCAGGTGGGCCAACACGCGACGAGGATCGGCGATGGCCTGGCGTCCCTCCTCGAAAATGTTGGTCATCCCCCCCAGCCGATTCGACAGATCCTCTAAAGACGAGAACTCCACTGTGCTGACCGATCGCAGCAGGGGCTCGACGAAAGGGCGCAGGGTTTTGGCCAAGTCGGAGCCCAAAAAAGCTTTAGAAGCCCGCCGCCAGTACCAACTGGCCACCTCCGGGATCCCAAAAGCCCGCAAGGTGGTCAGATCCCCCGGCCCATCGTAGAGAATACAGTCGTACTGGCCGCTGGCATCGTAGCGACGCAGGGCTTCCAGAGCCAGGGCCTGATCCATCCCCGGCAACACCCCCAGCTCCTGGCCGTAGATCTCCCGGAAAAAGGGAGTGCGCACGTATTGGGCTTCCAGCTCCTTGGCCGCCGTCCAGTGTTGCTCCAGGAGCTGAGTTGTGCGCAACTGCACCACACTTAAATTGGCGGCAATGGTTACCGGCTCGCCGGAAAGCGGGATCCCGCCCAAGAGCATCTCCAGCCCCGACCCCGGCTGATGGCCCACCAACAGCACCCGCCGCCCCTGCTGGGCTGCTGCCCGGGCCGCTGCCACGGCCAGGGTGCTCCGGCCTGTGCCCCCTTTGCCCAAGAAGGTGAGGATCTGGCTCATTCCCGCTCTCCAGACTCTCCGTAGATGTCGATGTACAGCGATTGCCCCGCCAACTGAGCTGCCGCCATCATTACCTGCCGAATGGCCTGCAGGGTGCGCCCGCCTCGCCCCAACACCCGCCCGCGATCCTTGGGGTCAAAAGCCAGCCGCAGCCATACCTTGCGCCCGCCACAAGTGGTTTCCACATCCATTTGCGGCGGGCCACCGCTGAGCAACGGCTCGATCAGGAGATGGACAAGGGCCTCGTAATCCGGCATGGGAAGCTAGACGACAGGGAAGAACAACTGCCGAGCCAAGCTTAACCGAAAGCGTAGCCGACCCTAGGCCTCAACCTGAGGCTTTTCCTCCTCAGGCTCCGGCTCCTGGGAGTTCGGTTCCGCTGCCGCCCCAGCCGGCTCGACTTCCCCCGGTTGCCCTGCCATCTCGGCAGAGGCCTCGCAAACAGCGGCAGGCTCCTCTGTGGACGGCGCCGGATCAGGGATCCCAGCCTCCGGCTTGGCGATAGCCGGGATGCGAATCGCGGCAACCACTCCGCCCTCGCCGGCTTTGAGCATCTCGTAGATGCCGGCCTTCCTGAGGAGGCTGTCCACCGTATCTGTAGGCTGAGCGCCACAACGCAACCACTTGAGCAGGCCTGCCGTCTCCAGAACCGTCTCCTTGGTGCGCGGGTTGTAGTAGCCCAACTCCTCCAGCGGACGACCCTCGCGGCGGGCCTTACTTTCGATGGCGACGATGCGATAAGTGGGTTGCCGTCTTTTTCCGTAGCGCTTGAGCCGCAATTTAACCATGGGGTGTCTGCTCCTCGGGGGTGCTCCGCAAGCTGTAAAGGGTTACCAAGAGAAAAAAAGATGAATCAAGCCAAGTTGCCGCCCCTTCCCACATCCCAGCGGAAGTCTTGGCGGCTAGCTATGACACAGGCCCTCTATTGTAATCGATTTTTCCTCGGCTGAAAAAGGGTCGAATCGACACCAGGTGGCATCTTCGTGGCAAAGTTGAAGAGGAAACCCAAGCTCAGCAGCAACCCCTATGGTCAACTACGCCGACTTGACAGATGAGCAGCGCCAGCTCTACCTCAAAGCCTTGATCGCGGTGGCCCGCGTGGACGGCCAGTTGGACGAAGAGGAGAGCAACTTTTTCCTGCAAATTGCAGAAGGGATGGGCGTCGAAAAACAGGTGGCCCAAAGCTATCTGGCCGACGAGACAGGCGCAACCCTAGACCTCAGCCGGATCCCTCCTCTACACAATGCAGCCGGAGCCTTGATCCTGAGAGATTTGGCGGCGATGGCGGTGGTCAACAACGAGCTGGCGGAAAAAGAAGAGGCCCTGATTTTCGAGATCGGCAAAGCCATGCAGTTCAGCCAGGAGGAGATCAACGAGTTCTTGGACTGGGCCTTCATGGGCCTGCAATGGCAACTGAAAAGCGCCGCTCTGCTGGAGCGCTACGCTGCCGACGGCAACAGCTAGCCTTGGCTTGAGCAAAGCCCAGCCCACCCCCATGGGAAAGGCTTGTATCCACTAGCTGATGTAGCGATCCAGGGCCCGCTGCAGCTCTTCCAGTTCCACCTCGATGTTGCCACTTTCGATGGCGTGGCGGATGCAGTGACGGATGTGATCATCAAGAATAAGGCGCGCCACCCGATCCAGTGCCCCCTTGACAGCGGCAATCTGCAGCAGCACATCCGGACAGGGCTGATCCTGCTCGATCATGGAGCGGATCCCGCGCACATGCCCCTCGATGCGAGCCAGACGATGGATCAGCTTGCGCCGCGACTGCGGGTCATGGTGGTGAGGCTGGGCTCGCCCCGATAGAGGTGGCCGCTCCAGTGCAAGCTCCCACTCCTCCTCCCAATCGGGTTCTGCAGGGAGGGGGGGGACAGAGCCGGTTGGCACTGGGGGAACGGGATCCGACATAAAAAAGCAGAGGACTGTTTGCATGATACCGCTCGCTTTTCCCCGAGAACGTTGGGGTGCTCTACAATAAGGGGAGATATGAAATTTTGTAAAACCTCTCATACTTTGGCTCCATGACCTCTGTGCTCTCCCCCTTTGGCCCTGTAGAAGCGGATCTGGAGCGTTTACGCCAGAACCTGTCGCGGCTGGTTAGCGCCAAACACCCAATTCTGGCCATGGCTGCCGAACATCTGTTTTCGGCGGGGGGGAAAGGGATCCGACCGGCGATTGTGCTGTTGATTGCGCGGGCTACTACGCCGGATGGGGAGATTACCCCGCAGCATTGGCGCCTGGCGGAAATTACCGAGATGATCCACACGGCCAGCTTGGTGCACGACGATGTCATCGACACTGCCGATGTGCGGCGGGGCATCGACACAGTAAATACCCTTTTCGACAACCGCGTAGCGGTGCTGGCGGGGGACTACCTCTTCGGCCAAGCTGCCTGGTATTTGGCTAACCTGGACAATCTGGAAGTGGTGAAGCTCCTGTCCAAGGTGATCATGGATCTGCCGGAGGGCGAGGTGCGCCAGAGCCTCACCCGCTTCGACCCGGATGTGTCCTTGGAAGAGTACCTGGCCAAGAGCTTCTACAAAACCGCCTCCCTCATATCCGGCAGTTCTAAGGCCGCCGGGCTGCTGAGCGGGGTCAGTCCTGAGGTGGCCGATCGCCTCTTCGACTTTGGCCGCGACCTGGGCATTGCCTTCCAAATCGTGGACGACCTGCTGGATTTCACCGCTTCGGCAGAGATGCTCGGTAAGCCGGTGGGATCTGACCTCATCCAGGGCAACTTGACGGCACCGGTTTTGTTCGCCCTGGAGGAGTTTCCCCAGATGCGAGAGCTGATCCTCCGAGAGCTGGCCGAACCCCAGGATCTCCAGCAGGCCCTGGAGTGGGTTTACCAGAGCAATGGGATCCCGCGCTCCCGCGAGTTGGCGCGAGACTATGCCCGTCGGGCTGCTGAGGCGTTGGAAGTTCTCCCCGATTCGGTAGCCCGCCGAGCTTTGTTTCAGATGGTGGACTATGTGCTGGAGCGGGCCCGCTGAGAGGTTTTCCCAGGTTTAGGTTCGACTCCCCGAGGCCTGCGCCCCTTCAGAAGAGAGCTCCGGATACTCTGGCGGGGTGAAAAAGTGCAGGCGATTGGGGGGCCAAAAGCGGAAGATGGTGTTGCCGATGATGTTCTCTTCCGGCAAAAATCCCCACACATGGGAGTCTTGGCTGTCGTTGCGGTTGTCCCCCATCACAAAATAGGAGCCGGGGGGGACGAGAAATTCGGATCCCTGGTTGGGCACGCCGGGGCAGCGCTCGCCCGGACAGGAGTAATTGGGGGGAGCGTAGATATAGTCCTCCTGGAGCGGGATGCCGTTGATGATCACCTTGCCATCGGCAATGCGGATGCGATCCCCCGGCAGGCCGATCACCCGCTTGATGTAGGCACCGTCGAAGTTCAGCTTGGCAGGCGGGTAGAAGACGATGATGTCGCCCCGTCTGGGGGAGCTGAAGCGGTAGCTGATCTTTTCCACCACCAGCCGATCTCCTTCTTCTAGGGTGGGCAGCATCGAATCGGAGGGGATCCAACGTGCTTCCGCCACAAAGGTGCGAATGCCGAAGGCCAACAGCAGCGCCAGCACCACTGTCAGCAAGTTCTCCCGCTGAGCCTGCCACCAAGCGCGGGATCTGGAGCCAGCGGAGGTTTCTCCTGGCGGCAGCTTGGGCTGGGGCAAAGACGTCGGATCTTTTGACGACATGGCGGCTAGCGCACAAGACTGCACGATCTCCAGATTATCGCACTCAACCGAGGCAGTAGGAGCAGAGGCTGTCCGGTCAAGCCGACGCTAGAGAGACAAAAGGCCGGGAGTAGCCTAGGATCGATAGGCGGAGATACCCTGCTCGTGACTTCCAAGCCCCATGACGATTTCGACAGAAGAGCGCCTAGAGCGGGTCGAGCGGCTGGTTGAAACCAACAGCCAAGCAATAGCTCGCCTCACCCAACAACAAGGGGAGATTCTGGATCGGATCGATCGGCTCTCAGGAGATACCCAAAAGCTCTCGGAGCGGGTCGAGAAGCTCTCGGGTGACGTCGAAAAGCTCACTTTTAAGTTCGACACCGCCCAAACCATTGGGGAACGGCTGGAACGTCTGGCCACCAGCCTGATTGCCGGGGCCACCATCAGCATTATTGCCGGGGTGATTTTGGTGCTGTTGCGGGAGGGATCCCGCTAGGAAGAAGCCGCTCAGGTTGTCGTGGGAATGGGACGCCTGGAGCGAGGAGGAGAGGCTTCTGGATTCCTACGGGCAGGGATTGGGGCAGGAGAGCAGTGGCCCGGCCTGTATCCAAATGCCCATAGGAGATCAACTGCCGGAATTGAGTTTTTCCCAGTCCTGCTGGCGGATGGCGATCATCTGGGCTTGGGCCTGAATGGCCGCCAGCATTTCTGTCATCAGGGGCCAGTCGCTGCCGGGGGGGGTGGGGTATTGCTTCAGCTTCTCGATTGTGGTGCTGAGGGCAGCTTGCAGTTGTTGCAGCAGTTGATGGGCCTGCTGGGCCAAAGCCACAGTCTCGGAGACGCGGAGGCGGTTTTGGCCTTGCTGATACTTGTGGAGGGTCTCCCCTCGCAGAATGCTGAGGATGGCGCCTTCCCTGGAGGAGGAAACCTGGCCACTCTTGGAGCGCTGGGGAATGATGCGCAATTGCAGCACCAGCGGCTCCCCCCGATACATCCGCTCTGCTTCCGCCTGCTGGGGCTCCCCGATCAGCCCTGCATCCAGGGCCATCATCCGCTTCATGGCGGCGATCAACTTTGCCCGTATCGACTCCGAGAGATCCTTAAATAGATCCCGCAAAATCCCCTGCTGGCGGTAGCGCACCCGACACACCAACCCCTCCTGGGGTTCAACAAAAATTTGCTCCGCTTTCTCCTCCAAAGCTCGCCGCAGCATCGAGTTCAGCAACTGCTGCGCCGTCTCTTCCGATTCGTCAACAGGAAGGGGCGGAGCAGTTGGCCGTGCCGGCAGCGGCTGGGTGGGGGTCAGTCGGCTGGGCGGCTCGGCCACGGGAGCAGGAACTTCCCGGGTGACGCGGCTGGCTTGGGCCTGGAGGCGTAGCTGCTCCACCTCTGCCGGGCTCGGCGGATGGCTGAAGTAGTAGGCAATTAAATCCTGCTGCTGCTCAAAAGTAATCGGGATCGGCTCAACGGAGATCTGGGAATAGGCGAGCATCTTGCTCACGTAGTCCAACGCCGCCAAATCCTGGGGATCCACCATGCCCAAGATCAAGCTGTCGGTGTCCAGAGCGAGGGGCACAACCTGGTAGTAGATGCAGATTTCTACCGGCAGGTATTGGGCAATCAGGACCGGCACCCGCGCCCGGTCAACAATGGAGTGTTGTCCCACCGCCAAAGAGGTATCTGGATTGGTCATGGCAAGCCCGCAGTGGATCCCGGAGGGGCGAGGTGTCGTTCTCGATCATAAAGCCTGTGCCCCTTAGCTCTGCGCCCCGCAATACCCTGACTCGTCTGACCGGCACAAGTAATGAATAATGTAATACTAGGAGCATTCATCACCAGCTACAGTGAAAGAAGTTGAGCCTTGTTAAGTCTGGGAGTTAACATCGACCACGTCGCCACCCTGCGCCAGGCTCGCCGCACCGTAGAGCCGGATCCGGTGGCCGCGGCGGTGATCGCCGAGTTGGCAGGGGCAGATGGGATCACGGTGCATTTGCGCGAGGATCGCCGCCATATCCAGGAGCGGGATGTGCGGCTACTGCGCCAGACGGTGCGCACCCACCTCAACTTGGAGATGGCCGCCACCGACGAGATGGTGGCCATCGCCCTGGAGATCAAGCCCGATTATGTCACCCTAGTGCCCGAGCGGCGAGAAGAGGTCACCACCGAGGGCGGTCTGGATGTGGCCGGGCAGGTGTCGCGTCTTAGCGAGGTGGTAAGCCAACTGCAGGGATCCGGCATTCCCGTCAGCTTGTTTGTCGATCCCGATCCCATCCAAATTGCCGCCGCTGCCCAGGTGGGGGCCCGCTGGGTGGAACTGCACACGGGACGCTATGCGGAGGCATCCTCGGAGGCGCAGCAAGAGGCGGAGTTGGCCCAACTGCGGCAGGCCAGCCAACAGGCGATTCAACTGGGCTTGCGGGTGAACGCCGGACACGGCCTCACCTACTGGAACGTCGGCCCGGTGGCCCGGATCCCTGGCATGGAAGAGCTGAACATCGGCCATAGCATCATCAGTCGAGCGGTGCTGGTGGGATTGGAGCGGGCAGTGCGAGAGATGCGTCAGGCGATGGGATTAAGCTCAGGAGTAGGCCCGGCATGAACTCGGAGTACTACAGCTACGACAACTACGTTCTCGACCAGGCTGAGATCGATCGCCTGCTGGATCTGCTGCCCGCCAGCATGCGGGAGAGCGTGAAGATCTTGCCGGCCTCGGAGCGGCAGACGGTGGTGATCAAGGGCCGCCGACAGATGCCCTGGGAACGGCAGATGCGGCTGTTCATCAAACCCTACGAGTGGCGACAGTTCACTCCCCTGCAGCGGGCAGGGCTGTTTCTCCACAAGGTGGGCTACTACAGCCGGGCAGCCTCGCGGCAGATCGACTTTTACCTGGCCATAGCGGCTCTGGGAGGGCTGAGCCTGATCTTCGAGGTCGTGCAGCAAGACCCGGTGGGGGCGACGGTTTCGGGAGGGTTGAGCGGCTTGGCGCTTTGGCAGTTGCGCCGCGACCAGACCAACGACCGCCGTCTTCTGGCTGCCGATGCCTACGCCGTGGATCGCCTGGTGTTGCGCGGGATCCCACGGCTGCAGGCGGTGGAGGCGCTGGGGCAGGCGCTGCACGTGGAGGCCCGTCTGGAGGGGCGCTCCGGCAACGACCTGCTGGACATGTTGCGCTATCAAAATCTGAAGCGGTTGGCCCAACGCCCGGCAGAAGATATCGTGTTGAGCTAGGGCTGGGGGGACTTAGCCATGCTCTCCCCCTCGCGGCTGGGATCCCTGGTGGGCCAGGGGGCATGGGGCCACCACCTCTTGCAGGTGGTGACAACCGACTCCACCAACCGGCTGCTTTTGCAGTGGGGGCGCCAGTTTCCTCAGCCCCTGCCGCCGGGCACGGTTTTGGTCAGCACCCGCCAACGGGCAGGACAGGGCCAGCACGGGCGGGTGTGGCACTCGGAGCCGGGGGGGCTGTATCTGTCGGTCTGGCTGGGATCCCCGCCTCTGCGGCATTCGCTGCTGGAGTTGACCCTGACGCTGGCCTGGGGTGTTGTGGATAGCCTACGACAGAAACTGGGGATCCCGCTGCGGCTGAAATGGCCCAACGACCTGGTGGTGGTGGATGAGCAGTGTCCGGGTTCTCTGCGCAAGCTGGGTGGCCTCTTGGTGCAGAGCCGCTTTGGGGAGAGAGGGCAACTGCTGGGGCTGGTGGCCGGCGTTGGGGTCAATGTCAACAATCCCGTGCCCGCTGGCGGGATTGCCTTGGCAGAAATTCTGGGATCCCGGCAGGACAGCACCGCAGTTGCCGCCTGGGTTTTGCAGGGGATGGAGCGCGGGTTTCAGATCTGGCTGCAGGAGGGGTTTGCCCCTGTGCGCTCCAGGTACGAAGCCTGGACGGTGAAGCCGCAAGTCCAATGGCTCCCTGGTGAGGCGTCGGCTACGGTTTTGGGCCTTGCCGAGGATGGCAGGCTGCGGGTACAAACTCCAGGAGGACAGATCCTCGTCCTTTCTCCCGACCAGGTGCGCCTGAGCTATCAAGCGTCTCTTGCCAGTGGCCCTTCGTTTCCTCCTGAGTGACCCGTGTTGGATCCCTTGCGCATGTCGGCAAAGTCTTTTTGGCTGCGTCTTCTCTCCCGGCCAGGCAGCCGGTTGGCGAGAAGGGCGCGGCTGCTGCGGCGGCTGGGCCTGGGCTTAGGGTTGGGACTGGGCCTGCTGCTCTGCTTCTCTTCCACCGCTCTGCTGGCGCAGACGCAACTCCATCCTCTGCCCCCTCCTCCCTCAATAGGCCCGGCTCTGGACACCCCTGGAGCAGAAGCCCTGCTGTTGGATGGTGCCATTCCCCTGCCGGCGGGCAGCCCAGAGTCTCCAGGCTTGGCGTCCAAACCTGGCAGCTCTCCAACCCTGGAGGCAGAAACCCGCGCAGAGACGGTGGTGGGGCGGGAAATTATTATGGAGCCGCCAGCAACCCAGAACTTGGCCGTCGATGCTCAGCCGGAAAGTGGGGTGCCGGTGGTGCTGATGGAGCGCAGCTCCGGTCGCCGCATCATCCTCATGCCAGGCGAAGAGATTCGTATTGAGGATCCCAGCCAACCCCAAACGCCTAAGCCGCCAGCGCCGGCATTGCCCGAATTGGCGACAGGTGAAGAACAGTTGCTCTATCCTTTGCCCCACCCCGTGCCGATTACCTCTGGGTTTGGCATGCGAATTCACCCCATCCGCGGCCAGCCAGAGTTCCATGCCGGCGTGGATCTGGGGGCCAGCCTGGGCACGCCAATCCTGGCTGCGTTGAGCGGCAAGGTGGTGAGCGCGGGATCCTTGGGAGGCCTGGGAATTACGGTTGTGCTGGACCATGGCGGCAGTCGGCGCACCCGCTACGGCCACATGTCCGAAGTCGCGGTAAGAGCCGGGGAAGTGGTGGAACAGGGATCCGTGATCGGCTATGTGGGGGCAACCGGGGCGGTAACCGGGCCACACCTGCACTTTGAGCTGTGGAAGCGGGCAGGGGGGCAAGGCTGGGTGGTTTTGGACGCCACAGAGGAGCTGAAGGTCGCCGTTGCCCAGTTGCCGGGTTAGCCAGAGCCGGCTTGGGTTAGCATAATTGAGCGGGATCCGAGTCGGCTGACAACCGGCCTACGGGGCCAGCTTTTGCGGACGTGGCGGAATGGCAGACGCGCTAGACTTAGGATCTAGTGCCGCAAGGCGTAAGGGTTCAAGTCCCTTCGTCCGCATGGCCAAACAAGCTCCTCATTCCCGGCCTTTTTCCTAGAGGGAGAAGGAGAAAACTGTGCTACTCCCTTTCCAGGCTGGGACAGCCGGTATAGCGGGACAAGCTCTCCCTGGGGCGAGGAGCGCAGTGTCCTGGGAGAGGAGTTGGGGTGAGGGAATGGTTTCAAACTTGTCCGAAGTGGCTGCAGGATCCCATAACCTTTTGGGCTGGTCTTGGGGAAAGTCTTCTGCCGCTAGCCGGGGAAGATCACTTGCAGGATTTGCTCAGGAGCAATCGAGTCGATCACCCCGTTGGCAGCCTTAACGGCGCGGAACGGCTCTTCGGAAGGCAGCAGCCGCTCCGGCTCAGTGGGGCCAAACACAGCCACCAGGGGAGTTTGGGTGGCTACTGCTAGGTGCATGGGGGCGCTGTCGGTACACAACAGCAGGGTGGAGCCAGCAATCAAGGCCGCCAGTTGGCCCAGGTGGGGAGGGCGGCTCACCGGCAGATCCGGCAGTTGCGACAGAAAGCCCTCCGCCAGCTGCTCATCTTCTGGCCCCAGCAGCAGCACCAGCGGCAGCTCCGGCCGCTTTTCCCGGAAGCCCTTGATGACCTTGACCCAGCTGGCGGGGGGGTAGATTTTCTGAATTCCCTTCTCCTGGGACAGTTGGCTGGCGCCGGGATGTAACAGCACGTAATCTTGGGCAGCGTCCCCCAGCAGGCGCTTGCGTTCCTGCTCGGCCCACTCCAGGTCTGTCTTCTTTAGGCGAACCTGAGGCAGGCCTGCCGTCGCAGTGATGCCAAACCCCTGCAGCAGGTCGTGATACATGCTCGCTGCATATTGGGCCGGCTTCAGGGGCACCGGGTCGGTCAGCCAAGGTCGCCCAGGCCCTGGTGGAGCATAGCCAACCCGCTTCGGGATCCCAGTTAGCCAAAGCAGCAGCTTGACCCCTAAGCTTCTGCCCAGGCTCAGCACCGCATCGTACTGCCGTTCCCGGATTCGCCCCAGCAGATCGCTGATATCTCCCAACGAGAGCTGCTCTTTAAACGGAAAGGTTAGCACCCGATTCACCGAGGGACAAACCTCGTAGGCAGCTGCCGCCCGCGGCTCCACCAACACCTCTAGCTCCGCTTCTGGAAAGCGCTGCCGCAAACTTGCCAGGGTGGGAAAAAAAAGAATTTGGTCGCCAATCCCTCCCGGCACCAAAGCTAGAATTCGGGGGGCCAAAGGGGCTTTGCCGAGAACTGCTTGAGAAGCAACCTGCATAGAACATCCTGTCGATAGCTGTAGCCGACCTAGGGAATCCCTGGCCAGGGACGTACCGCGTTTACTCTATCTCAGATTGGGATAGATTCGGAGTGGGCTGGGATCCCAGCAGTCCACTTGTAGCGAAGATAAGGGAAGAATCACTTGGGGCCAGAGCGTTGTGGACGCCGAAAATCAGCTTTTCCGCCTCAGGGAAGAGGCATAGGCGATTTTAATCGCTGATTTCTCTCTCTGCTACACTGTACATACTGACCTACCTTCGTGAAAAACCTAGCCGGCAGCTAAGCAAGACAAACCAAGCAGAGCCTTGGCATTATGTCCTTGCTTGCGCTAGCGGGACAGGGCTGTGAGAGCTGTCTAGAGGCGGCTTGACAACGCCTTTACGAGTCCAGCAACGGACTGGGTAAGAATTCTCCAGCTTTCTTTAGTTGGTGGGAGTGTCGAAAGCTCTCATCCTCGATAATGGGCTGTGGCCGCTACCTTCCCAAAAGGCAGCACCGTGACGGATGAGCCTATTCCGCTGCTGGACTTGACCTTGCAATACCGCGCTCTGGCTGAAACCCTTCTGCCCGAGGTGGAGGCGTTGCTGGCCTCAGGCCAGTACATCGGGGGAGAGGCGGTGCGGCGTTTTGAGGAGCTATTCTCCCGGTTTCTTGGCGGCGGGGACCTGGAGGCTGTTGGCTGCAATTCCGGCACCGATGCTTTGGTGCTGGCCTTGCGCGCCCTTGGGATCCAAGCAGGTGACGAGGTGATCACCACTGCCTTTAGCTTTTTTGCCTCCGCCGAGGCTATCGACTTGGTGGGGGCACGGCCGGTGTTTGTGGATGTGGATCCCTGCACTTTTAACCTGGATCCCCAGCTTCTGGAAAAGAGCATTTCCCCCCGCACCAAGGCGGTGATCCCGGTGCATCTGTTCGGCCAGGCGGCCAACATGACCGAGATTCTGGCCATCGCGCGGCGACATGGGTTGGCCGTGATAGAAGATTGCGCCCAGGCGGTGGGGGCCTGCTGGGGGGGCAGGCCGGTGGGAACCTGGGGAGATATCGGCTGCTTCAGCTTTTTTCCCACCAAAAACTTGGGGGCAGCAGGGGATGGTGGGGCGGTGGTGACCCGGGATCCACAATTGGCCCGCAAGGTTCGCATTCTTAAAGAACACGGCCAGACTCGCCAATACCAGCACGAGCACATCGGCCTCAACAGCCGCCTCGACGCGCTGCAAGCCGTGATCCTGTCGGTTAAGTTGACCCACCTGCGGGAGTGGAACTGGCGGCGGCAGGGGATTGCCGAGTCCTATCACCGCCTGTTGCAGGGGATCCCTGGGCTGATCCTGCCCCAGGTGGCGGTGGGGGGCAACTCGGTGTGGCACCAGTACACGGTGCGGGTGCCTGGTTCCGACTCGACGGACTCGCGGCGGCGCGACCGGTTGCAAAAGCAGTTGCAGGAGCGGGGCATTGCCAGCCGCGTTTACTACCCCATCCCGCTGCATCTGCAGCCGGTGTACCGCAAAAAGTTGGGGTACAAACCTGGGGATCTGCCCAATGCTGAGCTCTGTGCTGCTCAAGTGTTGTCCTTGCCCTGTTTTCCTGAGTTGACTCTCCAACAACAGGAGCGGGTGGCTGCGGCCATTGCCCAAATCCTCACCGAACAAACCTGCTCCTAGTGCCTGATCCCTTTACGCTGCAAGATACGGGTATTCTTGCGCGGAGGGTTGGGGAGCAAGAATTAGCGGTACAGGGCTGCAGAGGAGGCAGGCAAATGTTATTGAAACTTAGCCAAACGGCACTTCAACTCCTGCAATCGTTGCAGTGGCCGCGGAAGTTGGGGATCCGCCCTCCCCAGTTGTCCTCAAGGCAGCGGGTTCGTTTTCTGCGCCGCTTCCGCTTTACCCGCATCGGGGGGCGGTTTGTTGGGATCACCCTCTTGGTAAGCATTGCCGCCTTCAACACCGGCAACAATCCCCTTTACTTGGTGCTGGGGATGCTGCTCAGCCTCATTCTCCTCAGCGGCATGCTCTCCGAGCTTACCCTCAAAGATCTGGAGGTGAGCCGGCAGTTGCCCAGCCGCATTTTTGCCGGCCAGCCGGTCTTGGTGGGGCTGACGCTGGTCAACCGCAAACGGCGCCTGCCCAGTTTTTCCCTACAGGTCAGCGAGCGCATTGAGGGGCTCAGGCGGGCCGATTGGCCTTCCAGCTACGTTTTGCGCTTGGATCCCGGCGCCAAGCTAGATACCTTCTATCAGCACACTTTTTCACGGCGAGGGGCGTGGCGGCTGCAGGGCTTTGAAATTGCCACCAGCTTTCCCTTTGAACTCTTCCGCAAGGCAGTGGAAATTGAGGATGCGCAGACGGTGATCGTGTTTCCTCGGCCTGCCCCTGTGCAGGGTTTGCTGCTGCCGGATCAGTTCAGCGGCGGCAGCCGGTTGCGCCCTCAGCCGGGCCAGGAGGGGGACTATCTCAGCTTGCGGCCTTATCGTCCCCAAGATGATGTGCGCTCGGTGCACTGGAAGATCTCGGCCAAACGGGATCAACTGGTCGTGCGCGAGCTGGAGCGTCCCCGTTCCCAGGCCATTGTCCTCTGTTTTGAAAACCGCTGGCAGCCGCGGGGAGAAGGCCCTGAAGCGCATCGCAACAAGCTGGAGCGGGCCGTAGAGCGCTGTGCCGGGATCCTCACCTATCTCATCCGGGAAGGCCACCCGGTGGCGTTGGCCACCTTGCAGGAGCGGACTCCTTTCGGAACGGATTTGGCCCATCTAGATTGCCTATTGGCCCTCTTGGCTCAACTGACGTTTGTCGGGGATCCGCAACTCAATTCTCAACTGAAAAGAGAGCCTGATCCCTCTGTCGGGTTTAACCTCACCCCCCAAGATCGCTGTGTGCTGCTGGCCCATCCCGGCCAGGATGGAAAATCTGCCCCGGCCCATCTCATCCACACGGGATCCCTGCTGCAATTTATCCCAATTGAGTGAACCTCAGACTCATTTTGATAGCGGAATCCGTCGGGGAGCGTTTGGAAAGCTTGAGTCGCGGATCTCTTTAAAGCTTTAGGTTGAACTGCTGGAAAAGTGTCTGAGTAGGTAAAGTCTGAGGCTCATGGGAGAGAATTCCAGGGGAGTCAAACTCCGCTACTCTAGCTCCCCAACTTTAGGATCCCTTTATCCCCCTTCCGGGCGGTGGTTGGTGGTGGGGATGTAGATGCGGCTGCCGGCCCACTGCAGTTTTTCTCGCAGGGTGCGGAAGTAGGAGAGGTCTTTTTCTAGGATCAGCAGCTTGGCCGGCAGGTGAGCCCGTTGAATTTGTACCCACTGGCCGGGGTTGACCGATTGGGCCAAGACGCCATCGCTCCAGAGGCGGGTCAGCCCTTCCGGATCGGCAAGGGGCCAGATCTCCACCGTAGCCGTGCCGCCGATGACGATGGGACGGCTGGACAAGCTGAGGGGACAGATGGGGGTGATGATGATGGCCTCAAAGCTGGGCTCCAGAATGGGGCCGTTGGCTGCCAGGGTGTAGGAGGTGGATCCCGTCGGTGTAGCCACCAGCACACCATCCCCGTGGTACTGATCCAAAATCTCGCCATTGACTTCGATTTCCAGGATGGCGGCGGGCAGGCGTTCCCGGTTGATGGGCTTGAGGCACATTTCGTTGAGGGCGTAGTACACGTCACTGACCGGGCGGCCCTGCCGCTTGCCCTCGCCAGGAATAGCCCCCTGCCCCAGTTGCACTTGCTCCCAAATCTGGGCCTGCAACATCATCCGGGCTTGCAGGACGAAGTCTCCGGCCTGGATGCGATCCCAGGGATCCTGGTGCAGCACCCGCTCTGACTGGGCCAAAAACCCCAGCCTGCCCCCCGACTGAATGGGCAAAATGGGGATCCCATGGGGGGCCAGGTGGCGGGCCGCCGCCAACACCGACCCATCTCCCCCCAGTACCACAGCTAGGTCGATGGGATCGGAAGTGGCCTCCAGGAAGACCGGGTAGGGGTTGTGGTGCAAGCCGGTGGGGGCTGTTAGCACCGTAACGCCGCGCCGGCGCAACTGCTCCGCACACAGTTGACAGGCGGCCTTGCTCTCCCGATCCCCCTCTTTGTAGGCAATCACCACCAAGCCCAAGTCCATAAGCCCTCGCGCAGGGATCCCTTCCGATCATCCCCCTTTGGGCTGAAGGTTGCCCAGAAGGCTGAATTTCCCCCAGCATTCCCTTGCGCTTTTTTCACATTTACTGGAGATCCTTAAAAAAATCTCTAAATAGTCATTCCAAATGGTAATAAAAAACGGCTTGTCGCAACGCTGTCGCGCACGTGCTGGCGGCGCAAAGCGCTATCCCTAACTCCCCTCTCCCTTTGGGAGAGGGGCTGGGGGTGAGGGGGGCTGGGAGAGGGGCTGGAGGTGGTCGCGCCGGCGGCGCGGAGCGCTTGGGCCTCCAGAGAGTCAAAGATTGGGATCCCTGAAGTTGGACTGAGCAATGGGCGGGTATGAATTCCAGCAATTGGTTTATCGTATGGACATCTTGGCCTGAGCTGCCTTTTCTTGCGCCTGCAAACCTATGTCTTTTGATCTCACCAATCGCATTTTGGGCGGTCGCTACCGGCTAATTCAAGAAATCGGTGGTGGCGGCATGGGATCCGTCTTTCGCGCCTTGGACTTACACAACAACCACCAAGAGGTGGCAGTCAAGATCCTGCACGCGCCCTTGCTGCTGAGCCGGGGCGACGCCCAGATCGATTTGCGCCGCCGCTTTGCCGAAGAGATCCGCATCAGCATCCTTCTGGGACAGCATCCCCGCATCGTCAAAGTTTTGGATCACGGCCAAGAGGGCGAGCAAGCCTACCTGGTGATGGAGTACCTCAAGGGGCAGGATCTGGGCAAGCTGATGCGGGAAAAAGGGGCTCTGCCGCTTCGGCAAGTCATTCGGTTGGCCCTGCAGGCTTGTGAAGGGCTGCACTTTGCCCACACGTTCCGCGCCAAGGTAGATGGCCGCGAGATTCGGGGCGTGATTCACCGCGACATCAAGCCCAGCAACCTGTTTCTCGAGCAAGTCTTGCAAGAGGGCCAACTCACGTCTCAACTGAAAATCCTCGACTTCGGCGTGGCCAAGACCCTGGCGGATCACACCCTCAGCCTAGGCACCCACAAAGGGGGCGGATTTATCGGCACGGCCCGTTACGCCTCTCCTGAACAGATACGGGGCAAGTCTCTGGATGCCCGCTCGGATATCTACTCGTTTGGGGTGGTGCTCTACGAGATGCTGACGGGATCCATGCCCTTTCAATTGGAAACCGACTCGTTGCACAGTTGGATCCACGCCCATTGCTACGAAAGCCCCCTTGAGATCAACCCGGAGACAACTCCGCAGCCGATCCCGCCCGCCTTGGCAGCGGTGGTGATGGATTGCCTGAAGAAAAACCCGGACGAACGCCCGCAGACGATGCAGGAGCTGGGGGAGCGGCTGCTGCAGGCCTATGAGCTGACGGTGGCCACTCAACTCCCCAGCAGCCAGGCCAGTACCGTGATTCTTCCCACCGGCGGTGCCAAGGCTCAAAACGAGGCTCCACCCTCTTCCGATCCCAGACCGCCGATCAAAACCACCGGCAATACAGGATCGGCTTCTGGAGCCTTTGAAGACATCCGCGATGAAGATCTGGATCTTGTCGAAGATGAGCCCATCCCGCCTGCAGGTGCAGGGATCCCCTATTACATCGCCGAGCGGGAACCTCTCCCCTCAGATCCCTCGGCAGAAGCTGCGCCGGATCCCTCCCCCAAAGTTGAAGGCGAAACTGCCGAAACGCCCTCTACAGTCATCCAGGCCAGCAACACGCTTCCGGCTGCTCCCCCTCAGGATCCCCCCGTCCCACCACGAACGGATACTCCCCCTACCCGTCCCCTGCCGCAAGCCGCCCCCCCAACGGTTCTCCAGCCTTCCGGCAGCAGCCTAAAGTGGGTCTTGGCCGGGGGAGGCGCTGTGGCTTTGTTGGCCGCCTTTTGGCTCTGGCCGCGCCCAACAATCCGCGATACTCAGGAAGAGCCGGAGCCGATTTCTACCGCTGAAGTCACCCCAACACCTACCCCCGAGCCCGCCCCGACTCCGACACCGCCACCCACCCCGACTCCGACACCGCCACCCACCCCGACTCCGACACCGCCACCCACTCCAACTCCGACACCGCCACCCACTCCAACTCCGGCACCAACACCCACTCCCACCCCGGTGCCAACACCAACGCTTACCCCTATCCCTCGCTTTACCCCGCTCGTCCCCCGTACTCCTACCCCTACCCCCACCCCGATCCCGACGCCCACCTCGACGCCAGCCCCAGCAACACCAACGCCTGCGCCAGAGTTTGCCTTGAGCGGTCAGTGGCTCTATGAGGGAGGATCCTTTGTCTGGCAGGGATCCCTGTGTAAGGTTAATGTTGCAACCGGCATTGAGGAAACCGTCTCCATTCGGCAAGACGGCAACCAGATCACCATTTCCTCACCCAGCTTTTCCGAGCGCGGCGGCCAGCTTATCGGCAACCAACTTTCTGTTAGCGGTAGGATAGGGGGTAGCGGTACCCCAACCATCACGTGGAGCGGCACCGTCAGCGCCGACGGGCGCTCCATTCGCGGCACGGCCACCTGCGGCAGCGCCAGCTTTGCCATTAAGCTCACACGCCAGAGCTAAATACCCACGCCGCCACCTCGGTCACCGCCGCCTCCCGATTCCCTATCCTCCGGTTTCTGCTGGATGGCAGGGGGAGGGGGAGGGGTGGCAAACGTTTCGCTCACCACCTGGAGGGTATATGGCCCTCGTCCAGGGCTGCCCGGCCCAGCGGTTGGGGAAGCATTTTGCGCCCAGTAACTTTGCACCTGGATCAAGTAACAGCGGTCTTGCCGCACCGGGATCGTGAGCTGGGAGGTGGTAAAGTTGCCAGGGGCGGCATCATCGTTAACAAAAAGGATATTCCGATCCAAGTTTCTGCCGGTATCAAAGGCACCAATGACCAACAGCGGATCGAAAGCCGGGCTGGTCAGCCGGATGGTAACTCCGGTAACGTTGGCTGCAGAAGGAAAGTAGAGAAATCCATCTGAGTAAAAGGTGAAGGTGCCGGGCGGCGGTGGAACTTCCCGGGCATTTTGAATCTCGCCGGCGCTATCGTAGTAGAACTCCAAAAGGCTATTCGGCCCCAAGGTTCCGCTGCGGCTATCTCCTGGGCGGCGCAGGCCAATCGCTGCGAAAAACTCTGGGCTAAAGGCTTGCTCGCAAACATTGACCGGAGGCGGCACCGTCCCCCCACCTCCCCCACAGCCTGCCAAGAGTACAGTCGAGGCCAGTAAACCCCAGAAAAATCCCACCTGGGATCCAAAAACCTTCGATGCCGGCAATGGCATAGACACTCCTCTGCCACAGGATCATTAGCTTCTCCAGAATACAGCCACCTCGGCAAGCTGCAGCGAACAGAGCTCAGCCAACGATGCTCTCCTCTTGATTTGGGGTGCTGTCTTTCTGTTGAGCTGCTTCTGGATCCCTAGAGCAGCGATGTCCAGCAAGAGCGACTCCGTTTTCTCTCCGGCTTAGTGCCTCTTCGCCAGATGTTGGGTAGAGTTGGCGGTAGCCATCGCTGCCGTATTGGTTATGAACAGTCCGCTGAGTAGCCCGAATCGGGATCGCGATCCCTTCTTTTCCCAACGCCCTAAGCGGGGCAGCCTGGGCTGGAGCCTCCCCCTTGGAGGGTGGGGACTTGCCTTGTTGTTTGGATCCCTGCTGTTGAGGGCGTGGAGCAGCCAGCCCTTGACCTGGGCACAGGAAGCAGAACAACAGCCAGAGCCAGAAGTCTTCCTGCCGGTGAGGGACATCGATCCGGCGGCGCAGATTCGGGTGCGAAACGAGCTGGTTAAACTCTGCGGAGAGTATCGCTGCGAAGGCTATCGCTTTCAGGTGCGAGTTTTGGTCAGGCCTGAGGATACGCTGGAAACTCTGCTGGGGCGGCTGGATACGGAGATGCTGCGGGAGGTGGATCGGGTGTTTCAAACTCGGCCTGACTTGAACCGTGTCATCGTCGATGGCTATGTCTTTGTGGGCACCCCCTCTTTCGCCAGTCGGGAAGTGCTGCTGCAAACCCTGTTTGTGCCCCGTCACCGCTGGGCGGTGGGCCGCTTTGGGCCGGAGCAGGATGGAATCTTCTATGCCGAGCTGCTGGAACAGGTAACGCCCTTTTTAACTCAGCCGCCAACCCCGACCCCTCCGCCTGAGGCTGTGCTTGAAGAGCCTGTACCTCCTTTGCCTCCCACGCCAGCTCCTATAGAGACACCAACGCCTACACCTCAAGCAACGCCAGAAGCTCCACCGCCACCAGGGGGTGTAATCGAGCGGCAACCCATCCAGCCTTGACCTGCACCTCTGGGGTTGAGACCTAAGCAAGTGGTGATCTAGGCTTCAAAGTTAGGGGATCCCTCCCCGTGGATTGCTTGACTGGTGGGCACAGCATGGCAGGACACAGTAAATGGGCCAACATTAAACGGCAAAAAGCCCGCGTAGATGCTAGAAAAGGCAGCCTGTTTACCAAACTTTCCCGAGCCATCATTGTGGCAGCGCGCAGCGGCCTGCCAGACCCGGAAGCCAATTTTCGGCTGCGCTCAGCGGTGGAGAAAGCCAAAGCGGCAGGCATGCCTGCCGAGAACATTGAACGGGCCATCGCTAAGGGATCCGGCAACTGGACCGACGACAGCCCCCTGGAGGAAATTCGCTACGAAGGCTACGGCCCTGGGGGGGTAGCTGTCTTGATCGAGGCGATGACCGACAACCGTAACCGCACGGCTGCCGAGGTGCGGGAGGCCTTCAGCAAAGTCGGCGGCAGCCTGGGGGAAAGTGGCTGCGTGAGCTGGCTGTTCCGGCAAAAAGGGGTGATTAGCCTAGAGGGGGTGACAGATCCCGAAGCTCTGCTACTAGCGGTAGCCGAAGCAGGCGGGGAGGATCTCAAGGTAGAGGGAACCGACGCAGAAGTCTACTGCGATTACACCCTGCTGGAGCAGGTGGCCACCTACCTCAAAAAAGAAGGCTACCAGGTGCAAGAGGCGGCCATCCGCTGGATCCCCTCTACGGAGGTGCATGTGGAGGACCCCGAGACAGCCAAGCTGGTACTGACCCTCATGGAGCGGCTGGACCACTTGGATGATGTGCAAAATGTCTACGCCAACTTTGAGATCGACGAGGCATTGATGGAGAGCCTGGCCTAAAGGTTCTAGCGCAGCTTGACGGCGGTGCCGGCGGCGGTAACGAGGATCATGGTCGCGCTCATGTTGGTATGAATGCTAACGCCTAGGATGCCATTTGCTCCCAAACGTTTGGCTCGCTGCTCCAACTCTTCCAAAACCTTTTTCTGGGCATTCTCGAGAACTTCTTCATAGGTTCTTGTGCGTCCCCCGATGATGTTGCGGAGGCTAGCAAGGAAGTCCCGTAGAACATTGGTGCCATAAACGACCTCGGCGGTAACAATGCCCAAGTAACGCTCAACCTCTCTACCTTGGAGCACGTCTGTAGTGGTCAGCAGCATGGCTTGTTTCCGCGTCACCCCCTCACAAGCTAGCCAATCCTCTCCAAGGCGTAAAGCTCTCCAACCCAGTGGTGGGAGCTAGAATGAGCTACCTCTAGGGCACCGTTTTTCAGCTAGCCAATGACAGCCCTAGTTCGCGTAGTGGGGAGCTTGAATCTGGACTTGGTGGTGCAGGTACCACGCCATCCTGGGCCTGGGGAAACGGTGCTGGGATCCGACTACGCCACCTACCCTGGCGGCAAGGGGGCCAACCAAGCGGTGGCAGCGGCACGGGCGGGAGCCCAGGTGGAGATGTGGGGGGCAGTGGGATCTGACAGCTTTGGCCGCCTGCTGAAAGAGAACCTGGAGCAGAACGGCGTCGATACCCACCACCTGCGGGAGCTGGAAGGGCCCAGCGGCATCGCTCTGATCACTGTGGATCCAGCAGGGCAAAACCGGATTGTGGTCAGCCCCGGCGCTAACGGTCGCTACACCCCTGACCAGCTGCCTCCCTGGACGCCGGCAGCGATGGTTCTGCTGCAACTGGAAATCCCCCTGGCCACGGTGCAGGCGGTGGCAGAGCAAGCCTTTGCCCAAGGGATCCCCGTCCTGCTCAATCCAGCCCCCGTGGTGCCCCTGCCGGGATCCCTGTTGCGCCAGGTGCGCTACTTGGTGCTCAACGAAAGCGAAGCCGCTGCTCTTGCCCAGTTGCCGGTGGAGACACCCGCGCAAGCCGAAAAAGTGGCCCAAGCCTTGCAACGGCAGGGGATCCCGACAGTGATCGTCACGTTGGGGGGAGCAGGCTTGGTCTGGGCCGATGGCGGAGAAAGCGGCTACCTGCCAGCTCACCCCGTGGTGGCAGTGGATACCACCGCTGCCGGCGACAGCTTCTGCGGCGCTTTGGCCGCCTGCCTAGCTGTTGGCAGATCCCTGAGGGAAGCCCTGCATTTTGCCAATGCCGCTGCGGCCTTGTGCGTAACCCGCCCTGGGGCTCAGCCTAGTTTGCCGCGCCGCGCTGAGATCGAGGCGTTTCTGGCCGCTGCAGGCCCTCATCCTTAAGCACAGCTTCCTGCGCTACACGGAAAAGGCCTCTTGGCGGTGCTGCCGCAGCCGCTCCAGGCTAAGAGGGCCCTCAAGGTGTTGCCAGGGAAGGGGATCCGCCGGATCCCAGTTGTGGTACACGTAGAAGTCCAGGGGCGGCAGTTGCCCTTTGAGCTCTTTGAAGGCGCGGCGGTAGCTGCCCAGGGAATCGCCCCACTGCCGTGCTAGCTGCAAAACCTGGGCCACCCGCCGATCCCCTCTTGAGATCAAGGCCTGGATGACCGACCAACTGTAGCTTTCCGGGCGGAACTCCACGCCCAGGGGGCGCAGGTGTTTTTGATACCACTGCAGCTTTTTCTCCGCCTGGGGATCCACCCCCTGCCACTGGAAGGGGGTGTGGGCCTTGGGCACAAAGGTGCTGCAGCCCAGGGTGAAGCGCAGGCGGGGAGCCACCTTCTTGAGCTCCTTGAAAAGAGCAACCGTGGCCTCCAGGTCGGCCTGGGTTTCCGCCGGGATCCCCACCATGCCGTAGAACTTGATCCCCCTCAGGCCGCCAGCCTGGGCGTGGGCTGCCGCCGCCAAGATCTCTTCGTTGGCCAGCTTTTTGTTAATGACCTGGCGCAGCCGCTCCGAGCCGCTCTCGATGGCCACGGTGATGGACTGGCTGCCGCGACGGGAGAGAACTTGCGCCAGGCGAGGCGTGACCGTGCCCGTGCGCACCGAAGCCAGGCTGAGGCGCACCTGCTCAAAGCGATCCTGGGCCAGGTACTCCAGCAGCTGCTCAAATTGGGGGTGCTGGGTTACCGAGGCCCCCAAAAGGCCAATCCGCTGGGTAACCTGCAGCCCCCGCTCCACCGCCGGGATCAGATGTCCCTCCACATCCGCTGCCCGAAAAGGCAATGTTAGATAGCTGGCCAGGCAAAAGCGGCACATCTCCGGACAACTGCGCACCACCTCCACCATGTAAATGCTCTCCCAGGCCGCCTTGGGGGTAACCACGGTGGACACCGAGAGGGTGTTGCCGCGGAAGGTGTGCTTGCGGATGGAGCTGGGGATCCCGTCCAGCTTGGGGATCACCTTCTCCACTGGGCCGTCGGGCCCGCGGTAGCGCACCTCGTAGAGGCTGGGCACGTAGATCCCCGGCACCTGGGCCAGCGCCTGCAGCTTTTCGGCGCGGGATCCCCGCCGTACCTGCCGATAGGTCTGGATCATCTGCTCCACCAGCCCCTCCCCGTCCCCCAGCAGGATCAAGTCAAAGAACGCAGCAAAGGGCTCAGGGTTGGCCGTCAACACCGGGCCGCCGCCGAAAACCAGGGGGTGCGCTTCTTCCCGCGCCTCGGCCTGGAGGGGGATCCTCTGTCGTTCCAGCAGATCCAGGATGTGGACGTAGTCCAGCTCCCAGGAGAGGGAAAAGCCCAGCAGCTCAGGATCCCGCGGCAGCGGCTCGGCCAGGTCGGTAAACAGGCGGGCGACCGACACATCACGGCGGCTGGCCAGCAGGCTCCAGATGACCTGGTAGCCGAGGCTGGTGATCCCCACCGAGTAGGTGTTGGGGAAAGCGTAGATCAGCCGCACCGCGTCGGGCTCGGGCGTGGCCGGGGTGAAGAGAAGCTGCTCGAGGGCAAAGTCTGAGGTGGCCAAGATCCCAGCGGCAACAAGAGCCTACTTTCCCAGCTTAATCGGGGTTTTGCCAGCCCGCCCCCAGGGCCAGGAAGGACGGCAAGATCGTCCAGAATAAGAGGGATCCCGACCTGCACCTGCCGATGACCTCTCCGCTCAACCAACGCATCCGCCGCTTCTACGATGCTTCCTCTGGCCTTTGGGAGCAGGTGTGGGGAGAGCACATGCACCACGGCTACTACGAGCCGGGCCAGACCGGCAAGGATCGCCGCCAAGCCCAGATCGATCTCATCGACCGAGTCATTCAATGGGGCCAGATCGGGGATCCCAAGCCCCCCCGGCACATCCTCGATCTCGGCTGTGGCATTGGGGGGAGCAGCCTGGAGCTGGCGCGGCGCTTTGGCGCCGAGGTAACAGGCATTACCCTCAGCCCTGTCCAGGCCCAGCGGGCCGAGGAGCGCGCTCAAGCAGCCGGCCTGAGCAACAGGGTGCGCTTTTGGGTGGCCGATGCCCTGGACATGCCCTTTGCCGACAACACCTTCGATCTGGTCTGGGCTCTGGAAAGCGGCGAGCACATGCCGGATAAGCGGCGGTTTCTGGCCGAGTGCTGGCGGGTCTTGCAGCCGGGCGGGCAGATGATGGTGGTTACCTGGTGCCACCGCGAGGGATCCCTGAGCCGCCAGGATGAGCGCCTTTTGCAGCAGATCTACGACGTGTACTGCCTGCCCTATGTCATCAGCTTGTCGGAGTATGAAGCGCTGGCCCACCAGGTGGGGTTCGAGCGGTTGCGCACCGCCGACTGGTCGGAGCGGGTGGCCCCCTTTTGGGACGAGGTGATCGCCTCGGCTCGCGATTGGCGGTGGATCCCGGCTTTGCTGCGCAGCGGCTGGGTCACCGTCCGTGGGGCGCTGGGGCTGGGCCTGATGCGGCGGGCCTATGCCAGCGGCTTGCTGCGCTTCGGCCTGCTGAGCGGCTTCAAGCCTGCAAGTTAGGGATCCCATACCCCCCTCTCCCTTGGGAGAGGGGCTGGGGGTGAGGGTAGCGGCGCTGGCCAAATACCAGGGAAAGTAGCTCAGAAGTCCGGCTGGGGCGGCGTTGCGCCGGCAAGTTCTAGGTACTTTTGCTTCACCGCCTGAATATCCTGCCACATCAGCCACTTGGGGCTGCCGGGGGTGCGGTCGGGGTTACGCAGCAGATAGGCTGGGTGAAAAATCGGCATGCACCAGCGCCCCTGCCACTGGATCCACTCGCCGCGGATCTTGGTGATGCCGCGCTTATCCCCCAAAAGAGAGCGCACCGAAGTGGCCCCCGTCAACAGAATGATCCAGGGATCCACCAGGCGAATCTGCTCCAGCAGATAGGGCCGACAGGCGTCCATCTCCTCCTGGGTGGGCACGCGGTTGTTGGGGGGACGGCACTTGACGACATTGCAAATGTAGGTGTCCCGTTCGGAATCTAGCCCCACGGAGGCCAAGATCTTATCGAGCAACTGCCCCGACTTGCCCACGAAGGGCAGCCCTTGCAGATCTTCCTGTTCCCCCGGCCCCTCGCCGATGATGAGAATCCTCGCCTTGGGGTTGCCTCGGTGCACCACCACGTGGGTACGGTTGGCCGCCAATTCACAGCGCTGGCAGACCCGGCAGTGCTGCTCCAGTTGTTCTAGTTCTCGATAGGTACCGGGGGGAATGGGCACCTGGGCCGAGAGCGGGATCTGATCCCATTGGGGAAGCGTCTCCGCAGCAGGGGCAGGTGGCTCTAGGGGATCGTCAAATAGGCTGGGCTGAAGCTCCGAGGATCTTTTCTTGGCAGCCATTGCAAGGTGAGGGATCCTTGTGCAGCGATCTTCGGCTGCTCCTCTGCCCTTGTCAAGCTTGGAGTCTCTTTCCCCAAAAGGGCAGCCTTTACGTCTTGTTAAACTGAGGGAACAAAAGGTGGCGGCATCTCAGCCTGCCCTTTCCCTCTTTTGAGTGCTCTCGGCCTCCTATGCTGCTTTTGTCCAAAGAACTGCCCAACCTCGACTATCGTCCCACCCTGCAGCGCTTCGACGAAGACTGGCGGGATCCCCTTGCAACTCTCTTAGGCTGGGGGCGGGCTGCTGGCGCCGACCTGGTGGAGATCTTCCTGGAGCGGGTTAACTCCATCAGCTGCCTGGCCGAAGACGACGCCATCACCAGCATCACCCCTCGGCTTGCCACTGGCGCCGGCGTGCGGGTGTTCCGCGGCCTGGCCGACTGCTACGTCAGCACCAACGATCTCTCCTTTGCCGGCCTCAAAGCCGCCCTGGAAAAAGGCCTGCTCTTGATGGGCCTTACCCCCCCAGGCCCTGCCGCCTTGGTCTCCCCTGTCAACTTGGGGATCTTGCAGGACTACGCCGAGCGCCGCCGCAAAGACGGCTGGCTCAAAGAATGCAGCTCCCTTGCCGAGATGGGGGAGATCTTGGGGCGGGCCAACGCAGAGCTCAAGCGGCAAGCTCACCACATCCAGTCCCGCCGCACCAACTACTTCCGCGACTGGCAGGAGATCCTGGTAGCCTGCAGCGACGGCACCTTTGTGCGCGACATCCGCCTTACCCAGTCGGTCAGCTCTACCCTGCTCTGTGCCGACGGGGATCATCGCGCTTCCGTTAGCCAGCGCGCGGGGGGCACCGGGGATCCCGACTTTTTGCGCCGCTGGGATCTTGTGGCCCACAGCCAGGAGCTGGCAGAGGCTGCCGGCCAGATGCTCTATGCCGACTACGTGGAATCGGGCACCTACCCCATCGTCATGTCCAACGCCTTTGGCGGCGTGATCTTCCACGAAGCCTGTGGGCATCTCTTGGAAACCACTCAGATCGAGCGCAAAACCACCCCCTTTGCCGACAAAAAAGGCCAGAAGATTGCCCACAAAAACCTCACCGCCTGGGACGAGGGGCTTTCCGAGGGAGCCTTTGGCAGCTTGGATGTGGACGACGAGGGCATGCCCGTCCAGCGCACTTTGCTCATTGAAAAGGGCATTTTGAAGAACTTCCTGGCCGACCGGGCCGGCTCGATGCGCACCGGCCATCCCCGCACCGGCAGCGGTCGCCGGCAAAACTACACCTTTGCCGCCGCCAGCCGCATGCGCAACACCTACATCGCCCCCGGCGACGCCGAACTGGACGACCTGTTTGCCTCTATCGACAAAGGCATCTACTGCAAGCGCATGGGGGGCGGCAGCGTCGGCCCCACCGGCCAATTTAACTTTGCCGTGGAAGAAGCCTATCTCATCCAAAACGGCAAGATCACCAAGCCCCTCAAGGGAGCCACTTTAATCGGGGAAGCCAAGGATATCCTGACCAAGATCTCCATGTGCTCCAAGGATCTCCGCCTGGCCCCTGGCTTCTGTGGTTCTGTCAGCGGCAGCATCTACGTCACCGTCGGCCAGCCCCACATCAAGGTGGACGCCATCACCGTGGGCGGGCGCTAGGCCCAGGGATCCCCCATGGCTTACGACAACGTCTGCAAGTACCTGGCAGAGCGCTTCCCGGAGCAGTTTGCCCGTTGGCTAGTGGGAGAAGTGGCTGAGCCGGTGCAAATGTTGCCCACAGAACTTTCGGAGGAACCTGTTCGAGCAGATTCTGTTATTTTGCTGGGGCTGCAGCAGGGCATTTTGCACCTGGAATTTCAAACAGATCCAGATCCTGAAATCCCCTTTCGCATGGCCGACTATCGGCTGCGCCTTTACCGGAAATATCCACAGCTACCTGTGCATCAGGTGGTGATTTATCTGCGCAAAACGACCTCGGAGCGAGTTTTCCAAACTTCCTTTCGCCTAGAACGGCTGAGCCACGAGTTTGAGGTCATTCGCCTGTGGGAATGCAACTTGCCAACCAACGTCGATTGGCCAGCCCTGCTGCCTTTTCGGGTCTTAAGCCAGGTGGAGGATCCTGTAGAAACCTTACGAGAAGTCGTTGCCGAGCTGGAGCGCTTGCCAGACCCCAGCAAGCAGCGAGAACTGGCAGCAGCAACAGCCGTTTTGGCGGGACTAGCATTGGATCGGGGTTTGATTCGGCAAATCATGAGGTCTTTGGATATGAGGGAATCGGTGATCTACCAGGAGTGGCGCTCGGAAGCTTTGCGGGAGGGGCTGGAAGCAGGGCGCAAAGAAGGTCTGCAACTGGGCCTGCAGCAAGGGCTGCAACAGGGATTGCAACAGGGATTGCAACAGGGACTGCAACAGGGACTGCAGCATGGAGAAGCAACGCTGGTTTTGCGGCTTTTGCGGCGGAAGCTGGGATCCCTTGACCCGGCCCTGGAAAACAGGATTTGGGCCTTGCCCCCGTCGCAACTGGAGGCGCTGGGGGAAGCGCTGCTGGATTTCAACAGCGTGGAGGACTTGACCGCCTGGCTGGCCCGTCGGTAGAGAAGGAATGACATGCTGCAAGTTGAACTCTTGGCCGAACAGGCGCAAAGGTGCGCCAAACACCTGGGGATCCCCCAGTTTGATCTCTACGGAGCCGCAGTGGATGAGACCAGCGTGCAGGTGGAGCAGGGGGAGCCCCGTCAGGTAAAAGCTTCTCACCGCTGCAGTGTGACGGTGCGGGCCTGGAACGACCAGGGCCAGGTAGGGGTGACCTCCACCACCGATGTGGACGAAGCAGGGCTGGAACTAGCTCTGCAGACGGCCTTTGAGGCCAGCCACTTCGGCGTGCGGGAACACGCGCCCCAATTCAGTCCAGAAGCGAAGCTGCCCATTCTCCAGCCCTGTAATGACAAAAGGCCCCTGGCGCTGGCCAGCGAGCTCCTAGATCAGCTGGTGGCTGCCGAGAAGGCTTTGCTGGGATCCCATCCCGCCATCCAGGGGGTGCCCTACAACGGCCTGGCCCAGCGACAGATCGACCGCTTTTACCTCAACAGCGACCAAGCTCTGCGCCAGGAGGGCCACACTCTGGCCTCGGTCTTTCTCTACGGCAAAGCAGAACAAGAAGGCCGCAAGCCCCGCAGCGCCGGCGCCATGCGGGTGGCCCGCAGCCTAGAGGAGCTGGATATCCAGGGGTGCGTAAAAGAAGCCGCCGAGAAGCTCATCAGCCACCTGGAGTACGCGCAGATCCCTTCGGGGAAATATACGGTGGTTTTTTCTGGGGAAGCTTTTTTAAGCCTGTTGGGGGCTTTCTCCAATCTCTTCAACGCCCAGAACATCTTGGACAACCAAAGCCTGTCCACCCCCGACTCGCTGGGCCAGCAGATTGCCTCGCCGCTGCTTTCGGTGTGTGACGATGCCTTGCACCCGACTAACGTAAGCGCGATTAGCTTTGACGGCGAAGGCACCCCCACCCGCCGCGTTTCCCTGATTACCAACGGAGTTCTGACCCACTTTTTGCACAGCGCTGGCACCGCCAAACGCCTGGGGGCCCAGCCCACGGGGCACGCCAATATCGGCGCCAAGGTGACGGTGGCAGCCCACTACTACCACGTCTTTGCCGGGGCTCCGCCAGAGAGCACCTACGACCTGGCCACGGCTGAGAATGTGGTCTGGATTGACGAGCTGCAGGCTCTCCATGCCGGAGTCAAGCCTCTGCAGGGATCCTTTTCCCTGCCCTTCCAGGGCTGGTGGGTGCGCCAGGGGGAGCGCATCAGCATCGAGGCGGCGACAGTAGCGGGGGATTTTCTAGCACTCTTGCAGTCCATTTTCTACGTCGAGCCGGAGCCACAAATCACTCCTAGTGGTCTGTGTCCCCGCATTTGGGTAGCCGATCTTTCCATCACCGGCCAATAGCCCCATGAAACTCACCCGCATCGACCTCAACAGTTGGCTAGTCCATACCCAGACCCAGACTTTCCTGCTGGATCCGTGGCTGGTGGATCCCTTGGTGTTCTTTGGCCTGCCCTGGTTCATCCGCCTGCAGCACCGCCAGATGCCGCCGTTCACGCCGGAAACCCTGCCCAAAATCGACGGTATCCTCCTCAGCCAAGGCCAACCCGACCACTGCCACCCCCCCACCCTGCAGCGGCTGGACAAGCAGATCCCGGTTTTCGCTTCTCCAACAGCCGCCAGGGTGGCGCGGAGCCTTGGCTTTATGAGGGTGCAGGCCCTGGATCCCTGGCAGTCCGTGCAGTGGGGAGATCTAGGCATCACAGCGGTTCCTGGCGCCCCCCTGGGGCCGGTGCGGGAACTGGGCTTTTTGCTGGAGGAGCTGCCGACCCAGACGCGGCTTTACTACGAGCCCCACCTTTCCCAACCGGATGTCCGCCCGCGGCTGCAGCAGGAGTTCACCCCCATCCACACCCTGCTGATCCCGGTGGTAGGGCAGATCTTTCCCTTCTTGGGCGAGGTGATCATGGGGCCGCAGCGGGCCCTGCAGGTGGTGGCCGCCCTGCGCCCGCAGCAGGTGATTCCCACCGCTATGGGAGAGGTGGACTACCACGGCTGGTTTGCCGCCCAGATCCGCCCCCTGGGGAGCCTAGAGGAGTTCCGGGAAAAGCTGGGATCCCTGAACGCTGCCACCGGCCAATCCATCCAGTTGTGCTGCCCTGCCCCGGGGGAGACGGTATCCCTTCCCGCTGAGGTTAAGACGTGAGCCCTCCTTCTCAGGCCGCCCCCGATCTCGTGGCCATCCTGCGGGCCGATTACGCCCGCTTTCCTTGCGATCAAACCTACTCCATCTACGATCCCCAAGTTTATTTTCGGGATCCCCTCAACGAGTTTCGCGGCCTGGATCGCTATCGGGCCATGGTCGAAAGCCTGGGACGCTGGCTGCAGGATATCCACCTCGAGCTGCACGACATCCACCAGAGCGGCAACCACATCCGCAGCGAGTGGACGCTGAGGGGATCCCTGGCTTTTTTGCCCTGGCGTCCCCGCCTGTGCGTCCCCGGCTGGACAGAAATCCAGATCAACGAAGCAGGGTTGATCGGATCCCACATCGACCACTGGCGCTGCTCCCGCTGGGAGGTGATGCTGCAGATTTTGGGAGTCGGGGCTGCCAAATGAGCTGACTGCCGGTCCACACCTCTGCTAGGATTACAAAGCTGACTTTTTAGGCTCGCTAAAAAGTCGTTTTCTCTCCTCTGGAGAGATGGCCGAGTGGTCGAAGGCGCAGCACTGGAAATGCTGTGTGGGGCAACTCACCGTGGGTTCGAATCCCACTCTCTCCGTCATCGAGGCCCGCCTCAGGTAGAAGCTGCAGGAGACCCCCTATATCCCTCCACCCCCCAGTCCCCTCGTGTGGCAGGATATGGCCAGTTGCTGAAACCTGAAGAAATTATGGCTTTGCAACTCACCAGCTCCGCTTTTTCCCACTCAGAATCCATCCCCTCCCGCTACACCTGTGATGGGGAAGATCTCTCTCCACCCCTAGCCTGGTCGGGGGCACCTTCGGAAACCCAGAGCTTTGCCCTAATCATGGATGACCCAGACGCGCCCAGGGGCACCTTTGTCCACTGGGTGGTCTACAACTTGCCCACCAGCGTTAGCAGCCTGCCAGAAGGGATCCGCGGCGATGCCGATTTGCCCCAGGGGGCTGTGCATGGGCAAAACAGTTGGGGGCGTAACGACTACGGTGGCCCTTGCCCTCCCAGCGGCACCCACCGCTACTTCTTCACCCTCTACGCCCTGGATCGGCAACTGTCTTTGGCTGCAGGGGCGACGAAGGAAGCCCTGCTGCAGGCTATGGAAGGCCACCTCCTTGCCCAGGCCCAACTGATGGGCACCTATCAAAGAAAAAGGTAGGGGATCCGCGGTTAAAGCCCCGGCTTGCCGCCGCGCCTAAGCCAGACAAGGGTTTGGCAGCTCCCTTCTGCCGACGAGTCCTAGGGGCAAGGGGATCCCCTTCGCTGGGAAGGGAGAACCTCAAGCAAGGGGCGCCCCCAGTCGGGAGCTGGGCCTTGCCGAAAGCAAATCCAACATCTCCGCTCTCCAAAAAATTTGCCCCGCCGCCGTTTTTCTACCCAGGACAGGGATCCCCAGGTGGGCCTGCAACTGCCAGATCAAAGCGGGTTCTTCTTCTGGGGAGGAGGCCGACTCAGATTCCAGCAACACCCATCCCAGGCAGTGGGCCTTGGCTTGGTGAAGCAAGGCTGCAAAAGCGGCTCCCTGGCTGAGAGCAGCCTCTTGGGGCAGCGTCAAGAGCACGTCAAACCCCCAGGCATGGGCTAGGTCAGCCCAGGTTTGGCCGGGCCCTATCGGATCGGCCAGGCTGCCAGGCACCACCAGCAGCGGGGCCTTCTCTCCCTTCCAGGCAGCAATCTGCTGCCAGAGGGTTCTAAGCTGGGCTTCGGAAGGGCTGGGATCCACTTCGAGCAGGCCCCAAGGGCGTTGCACCGCCTGCTGCCAGGAGTCTGCCACTCCTGGTGCTGCCTGAGTTCCAGGCCAGGTGTCTGCTACCATCACTCTCATGGTTCCCCCGTCTCGGCTTCCCAGAGGCTCAGAAACTCGGGTTGCACCTCAAAGCCAAACACCAAGGCCATGTCCCGCAGCATCGAGACAGATCCCAGTTTCTGCTGCTTAAACCAGCGCATCAGCACAAAAATCTTCTGGTAGACGAAGATCTCCAACGCCTCCGGGTTGTAGACGATCCCTTCGCGGGGGTTGAATTGGTGGGGCACCAGCATAGCGGCGTAGCGGGCCAGCTCGCCGCTGCGCCAATCGAGAAAGTAGGGCATCCAGGGGTAAACCGTATCCCAGCGGATGAACCACAGGCGCACTTCTGGGATCTCCGACAGCTCCCGCGGATCGTCGGGGCTGCGCGGCCAATCGATGGCGCACTGTACCTGCTGAGCGGCGCCAACGGGATCCGCCATCAAGGTTTTCACCAATTCATGGCCCGGGGTCAAATCCAAGGCCTGGATGGCTTTGGCAGGTAGGTGGAAGGTAATTGGCACGGCGACAAGCAATCGCTTTAACCCAGTCTTGATCTAGGCGAGGGCTTCCGCAAGCAAGATACCCCATCCGTCAACCCCTTGCAGCTTATCTCAGCTCTGGGCCATTCCCTCCTGCCAGCGGGATCCCCAGCCGAGCTAGGTCGAGGACAAAGCCTGCTGCCACCAAGAACACCTGATCTGCCAGCGGGGCCAGCTTTTGGGTGAGCTCTCCCATCCGATCGCGAAACCGACGCCCCAGCGGATAGGCGGGCACCACTCCCCAGCCTACCTCTTCTGAGACCAAGATCGCCTTTCCTGCCCAGCTCTGCAAGGCCGACAAGAAAGCGTCCACCAAGGGATCCCACTCCTCCGGGGAACACTCCAGACCCTGCGCCACCCAGCCGCCTAGAGAGTCCACCAGGGCACAACAGGGCTGAGACAGCTTTTGCAGTTCGGCGCCCAGGTCAGGCCCCGTTTCCCAGGTTTGCCAGGTGGGAGGACGCCGCTGCCGATGCTGTCGAACCCGCTCCGCCCACTCCGGGTCAGCCTCAGGATCCGGCTTAGGCCCCGTGGCCAGGTAGAAGACCGGCAGTCCGGAAGCGGCAGCTAGGCTCTCCGCCAGCCGACTTTTGCCGCAGCGGGCAGGGCCGCAGATAAGTACAATCGGCATTAGACATCAGTCAGGAAGAAGTTTATCGCTAGGTTAGCTTAGCGGTTAGCAGCTTCTACCTCTTCTGGCTTCGTTCGTAATTAGGTTAAGATTTGGAAGCTCCTAGGCGGATTTTGAGCCCATTCTACTGAGGCTTGCGTTCTGGCAGGTGAAGCCCCGATCTAGCGACCTAAGGTTCTATGCCCATCCGCATCGAACATAGTCCCCAACTGGAGGAGAAAACATACTTTGCCTACAGAGGCTTAGCACGATTTCCCTTGGTTACTATTGGCTCCCTAAGCTATGGATATGAGTTCTTTATCCATTGGATGGGAGAGCCTTCGCAGGTAAAGATTGGCCGCTGTAGCTCGATTGCGCGAGAGGTGCATTTTTTTGCAGGCTATGAGCACCACACTGACTGGGCCACTACCTATCCCTTCACTCATCTACCTGAGTGTTGGAGCGAGCTGCGCGCCCTGGAAGGCCACCCTCTGACCCGCGGGGACATTGTGGTTGGCCATGACGTTTGGATTGGCCACGGTGCCATGATTCGCTCAGGAGTGACAATTGGAAATGGAGCAGTTGTTGGAATGGGTGCCGTGGTGACTAGGGATGTCCCACCATACGCGATTGTTGCGGGTGTGCCAGCCAAAGTCGTTCGCTACCGCTTTTCACCCGACGTCATCGAGCAGCTCAACCAGCTTGCTTGGTGGGATTGGCCTCTTGAAGCCATACGTAAAGCAGCGCCTCTTCTTTGTTGCCCCCTGAACCAAGAAACTCTTTCGGCACTAGCTGAGTTTAAGCAAAAGCTCCTGGCTCCGTGAGTTTGGAGCTAGGATAAAGCTCAATTAGGAGCAGTTTTACAAGAGACATGACGGATCCCAAGCCAGCATCTTCCCCTGGCCAAAGTGCTGCTTCAGCTGCCTCGCCAACCTTTCCTCCCCTTTGGCTAAGCCTAGCGCTGGGGATCACCACCGCTCCTGTTTTGTTGGGGCTGGTCTTGGCGGATCGCGCCGCCAAGTGGCTGCGATCCCTGAGCTGGGAGGATCCAGGCTGGTGGTTGGGGGAACGGCTGCCCAACCTAGATAGCGCTGCTCTCTGCGCCCAGCAGCAAGAGCGCAAAGATTCTGGGCCAGCGGAGAATCCCTAGCTCCTCGTCGCTTTCGTATCATAGGTAGAGCAAGCCGGTAGCAGGAGTGAGCATCCTTTGCGAAGATCGGTCAGGCCAGCGCAAGAGTTCACCTCCCCATTCTTGGGAGCGCTGTTTTGGCTGGGTGCGTTTTTCTTCACAGCCGTGTTGAGCGCCTGTTTGGGCTACCTCTTCGGCCAGCGCGCCCTATCGGGGGTCTCCTCTCCCGTCACCACAGCCGGCAATGCTTCCTCCTCCCGTGGCGTTCGCGATCCCCGCACCGTGCCCCTCTTGAACGAGGCCGCGGTGATTGCAGCAGCGGAAGCGAGCCTGCGCCCACCCCCCACCCCCGCCCCTCTCTCCACTCCTACATCCGTTCCCGTGGCTAGACCTACCCCGACGCCCACCCCCCGCTTGTCTCCTGAGTTGGCGGCAGCCCCATCCCCCACCCCGCGGCCTGCTTCTCCCTCTCCCCAACCGCCGCGCCCCTCGCCGCCACCGGTGTTTACACCACCTCCCCCACCTCGGCAAGTGGCTGCCGGCGGGCAGGTTGCCATGCAGGTGCTCTCGGTTCGCCGCGAGGGAGGGCAGGTGGTTTTGAACGTGGCGATGCAGAACAATTCGGCGGAGACGGTGCGTTTTCTCTACAGCTTCCTGAACGTTACCGACGACACCGGACGGTCGATCAACGCCCTCACCCAAGGCCTGCCTGGGGAGCTGCCTCCCAACAGCCAAGTCTTCCAGGGAACTGTTCGCATCCCCGCCTCCAGCTTGGCCGGATCCCGGTCTTTGTCCTTGAGCCTGGCCGATTATCCCAGCCGCCGCCACCGAGTCGGGGTGAGCGGGATCCCGGTGCCGCAGTAGTCCCGTCTGGTGACTGCGGCCACGACTGATGCAAAGCGGAGTTGAGAAGCGGTGCCCAGCCCAACCTTTGAGCGCCCTGAGCAGATTCGGGAGCTATTCGACCGCATCGCCCCCCACTACGATGCCCTCAACCAAACCCTGAGCCTGGGCCTGCATCAGGTTTGGAAGCGCATGGCTGTGCGCTGGTCGGGCGCCGGCCCTGGCGGGCAGGTGTTGGATCTCTGCTGCGGCACCGGCGACCTGGCGCTGCAACTGGCCCGGCGGGTGGGACGAAGCGGACAGGTGGTCGGCCTGGATTTCTCCCCGGCCATGCTGGAGATTGCTCGGCGGCGCTCCCGTCTTTTCCCCGGCTACTCCCTAGAGTGGGTATTGGGAGATGCTTTGGCCTTGCCTTTTCCCAACGCCAGCTTTGATGCCGTTACAATGGGCTACGGTCTGCGCAACGTAACCGATATCCCTCAAGCGTTGCGGGAGATTTACCGGGTGCTCAAGCCCGGCTGTCGCGCCGCTCTCTTGGACTTTCATCGCCCCACAGGGATCCCTTTCCTTGCGGACTTCCAGCGCTGGTACCTGAACACCCAGGTCGTCGCCCGGGCGCAAGCTCTGGGATTGGCATCTGAATATGCCTACATCGATCCCAGTTTGGATGGTTTCCCATCTGGCCAAGAGCAGCAGCAAATGGCCTTGCAGGTAGGGTTTTCTGTTGCCAAGTTTTATCCCCTAGCCGGTGGCATGATGGGGGTGCTGGTGATTGGAAGATGATCCAAACGGCTTGTCCCCTTGCTCCTTAAAGAGGCAGCTTAGGATGCGGTTCCCCAGAAGGTGCAGCGGACTTCGCCAAGACGGTTTTGGCAGCTAGGGAGCAACGTAGCGATCTTGGGAGAGGCGCTCGTTACCGCGATAGACGCTTACCTGCAAATGCTGGGGATCCAGTCGCCGCTGCTCTACGCGGATGGGTGGAATGGCTGGAGCAGGGTGGGATCCCCGTCCCAGCACCGACACGATTAGAGTTTGGCCGCGGATCTGAAAGCGCAGGCGTACTGGCCAAGGGAAAGGATTGCGCAACCTGAGATCGGCCAAGCCGTACCAAACCGTGGCATCTAGCCCTGGCGGCACCGACTCCACCTGCCGGTAATGGGGGTGCCTTTCCACCACTTCCAGCCCCGCCAGCAGAGCCGCATTGTAAAGGCTGGAGGAGACTTGACAGATCCCGCCGCCAACCGAATCCAGGGTTTCGGCCACCATGAATACCGGCGCAGGCAGATAGCCCCGCTCCAGGGTGCGCGGCCCCACCACCTGGTTGAAAGAAAAAACCGCCCCCGGCTGAATGTAAACCCCATCCAGGCTTTGGACTGCTTGGCGGATGTTGTGGAGCTGTGGGAGAGTGCGCTCCTGTAAGGAAGTGGTGTATTGGCTCAGGGTGGTTGGGGTGGGATCCATCCACCACAAAGCCAGCAGGGCCAGGGCCAACCCCACCGATAAGGCCAATCCCCGCAGCGCTAGCTTTCCCCTCACTTCTCCTAGAACACCCTGGCTTTGAGAAGAACCTTGCCCTGGGGTTTGCGAGGGACGGCAGCGGCTTGGGCCGTAACCAGCACCTCTTGGGGGCGAGCGTCCTCTGGCAGCGGGCGCGGCGGACGTAAGGCGACAAGCGCGGATCCCTGGGCATCCACTTGAAAGTTGCCGCAGTGGAGGGTCTCGCCGTCCTCCAGCTTGAGCCAGAGATGGTAACGCTCCCCAGGGGCCGGTTGGGGCAGATCCCTCGCCGCCAAGACCACCTCCTGCCACTCTCCTGGGCGATAGAGGAGGTTAGCCGCTGCCGCCTCTCCCTGCAAATTGACCAGGCGGGATCCCGGCTGTTGCAGCAAATGGGCCAGCGCCTGCACCGATTCTAGGCGGGCCAGTTGGAGCGCCTGCCGCAGTCGCCAGTTGTCGAAAACCAGCAGGGCCAAAACCACTGCCGCCAACCCCCCCAGCCAGCGCCACTCAGCGGTGAGGCGACCGAACCCCAGAGAGGACAGGGCCGGCTGAAGAGGTGTCGGCACCTGCTCAATGCCCGCCTCTGCCATCACCTTGCCCCGCAAGCTGGCCGGCGGGATCACCCCCGGCAAGCCGTAGGGCAACAGGTGCAGGGTTTCTTGCAAAGCCTGCAATTCCGCCAGCAACCGTGGGTCTTGGGTTAGGCGTGCCTCTAGGGCGCTTGCCTGCTCAGGAGATAAATCCCCCAGCAGATAGCCGGCCAGTTCTTCCTGTTCTTCCGATGCAAGGGGCAAATGGGATGCAAACATGGCCAGGCCGACAACAGAACCTAACTCCAAACCTCAAGGAGCGCGCGCAGGGATCCCCGCAACTTGCAGAGGGCTTGGCGAGCGCGGGCTTTAACGGTTGCCGGCGGGATCCCCAGGTGTCGGGCAACGTCCGCCTGGCTCAGCCCCTGGTAGTAGATCAACTCTAGAACCTGCCGTTGGCTTTCCGGCAGTTGGCCGAGGGCCTCTTGTACGGCTTGCCGTCGCTCCTCGAGGGAGAGCTGCTCAAAGGGGGCCGGCGCCCTGTTCTCGGCGGCGAGCAGAGATTGCCAGTGCTTCAAAAGACGTTGAGAGCTGTCTTGGGAACGCAGACGGTCGATGGCACGCGAACGGGTCAACAGACAGAGAAAACTGCTCACCGATCCCCGCTGCGGATCATAGCTGGCTTTGCGCCACAGTTCGACAAACACCGCCTGAGTCAGATCTTCCGCCTCGGCCACATGGCCCAGGATCTGGAGGGCCAGCCCATAGACCAAGCCGGCATAGCGGTCGTAAAGCACCCCCAGCGCTGCCCCTTGCCTCTGTCGGATAGCCTCCATCAGTTCCCCATCGCTGCGAGAAGGCCAATCCCTTAGCGGAGGTTGCTCACCCATGTTGCGTCAGGCCCACTCTATAAAGCTACGGTCTTTCCAAGCGGCACCGAATAGCAGGAGGCTGGAATCGTCTCGCCTGGAGAAGTACTTGGCTTCTCGTCCATGCTATAGCTCTTCGTAAAATGGCAGGGGCAGACCGTTGTTCCGTCTTGCGAGGGGGGCTGTCTCCAGCGACTTGAAAAAGGCTCTGGCTCTCTTTAGCCGCGGCGGGCCGCCCACTCCAGCCCCCACAGGGCCGTGTTCACCAGCAAGGCCAAGGATCCCACGGCCAAAGATCCGGCCCAGATCTTGTCGTAGCGACCGGCCTGGGCAATGCCCTCAAAAAGCAGGGTGCCCAGCCCTCCCGCCCCAAACTTAGCCCCCACCGTGGCGATGGCAATGGCCACAATTGCCGCCAGCCGCAAGCCGGCCAGGGCAACCGGCAGCATGAGGGGCACCTGCACCTGCCACCACCGCTGCCAGAAGTTCATCCCCAAGCCCTTGGCCGCCTCCAGAATGGCAGGCTCCACCGAGCGCAGGCCCACGTAAAAATGGCGCACCAAGATCACCTGCGTGTAGAGCACCATCGCCACCACCACCGAGCGGGCATTGAGGCCAAAGTAGGGAACCAACAAGATGATTAGGGCCAGGCTGGGCACTGTGTACAGGATGCTGAGGATCCCCATCACCGGCAGGGCCAGCCAGCGCACCTGGTGCACCAGCAAAGCCAACGGCAGCGCCAGCACCAGGGCAATCCCCAAGGCTGTTGCCACCATCGCCAGGTGCTCTTGGGTAAGCTGCCACACCAGGCCGGGGTTGCTGAGAAGATAGCTCATGCGGATCCCCCCTCCAGCATGGCCAGATGGCGGATGTGATCCAGGGTAACGATGCCAATGGCCCGCCCGTCTTCCCACACTGTGAGAGCTGCTGCCCCCGTGCGCAACAGCAGCGACAAGGCCCGCCGCAGGGTTTCCTGGGGTTTCACCACCGCCCCCTCCTGGATCTGGTGGTTGTGCGGGATCCGCTCCATCGCCGTTTCCACCCGCAGCACGCTCAACTGACGCACCATGTCGTCTGCCCCCAGCAGCTCTCGGACAAAGGGGGTGGCCGGCTGGGTGAGCAGCCGCAAGGGAGTGTCGAACTGTACCACCCGCCCCTGCTGCATCACCAGGATGCGATCTGCCAGGCGCAGCGCCTCTTCCACGTCGTGGGAGACGAAGAGGATAGTCTTTTTTAGTTGCCGTTGCAGGTGTAGGATCTCGTCTTGCAGCTTGCCACGAGTGATGGCGTCGAGGGCACCAAAGGGCTCGTCCATCAGCAGCAGATCCGGATCCCCGGCCAGCGCCCGCGCCAGCCCCACCCGCTGCTGTTGGCCGCCCGAGAGTTGAGCTGGGTAGCGACGTCGGTATTCTTGGGGGGGCAGGTTGACCAAGCTGAGCAGCTCGTCCACCCGCTCGCGGATGCGCTCCCTTGGCCAGCCCAAAAGTCGCGGCACCACCGCCACATTCTGGGCCACCGTCATGTGGGGAAACAGCCCCACCTGCTGGATGACATACCCGATGCGCTGGCGCAGCGCCGTCACCGGAAAGCGGCGGATATCCTGCCTATCCAGGCGAATCTGTCCTTGGGTGGGCTCCAGCAGCCGGTTCACCATTTTTAGAAGGGTGGTTTTGCCGCAGCCGGAAGGGCCGAGGATGACCACCAACTGGCCCGAGGCCACGGAAAAACTGCACTCCTCCACGGCCGGACGGGAATTGTGGGGAAAGCGCAGCGATACCCGCTCGAACTCAAGAGTGCTCACGCCAGGGCCTCGTGCAACGGGCTACTCTTTCAAGATGCCGGCCTCCACCAAGAAGGCTCTCGCCACCTCTGCCGGCTCCCTGCGCTTGCCGCTTACCTCGTAGTTCAGCCGCTGCATCACCTCGTCCGTCAACAGGGGGGAAAGGGCGTTCAAAGCGGTGGCGATGCCGGGGTTGGCTTCCAGGGTATCTTTGCGCACTACCGGCGCCACCTGGTAAGGGGGGAAAAGCTGCTTGTCGTCCTTGAGCACCACCAGGTCAAAGGCGGCAATTTCCCCATCGGTGCCAAAGGCCACCGCCACATCCGCCTCCCCATTGACCAAGCCCTGGTAGCGCAGGCCGGGATCCACCGCCTTGTAGGCCTTGAGGCGAAAGTTGCCGTAGACTGCTTGCAGCCCCGGCAGGCCATCTTCGCGGGCCTGGAACTCCGGCGGCCCGATCATCACCAGCTCGCTCGCTCTGGCCACCATGTCTGAGATGGTAGCGATGCCCAACTCTGCCGCTCTGGCGCGGGTCATGGCCAGGGCCTGGGTGTTGTTCATGGGGGCCGGATCCAGCCAAATCAGTTGGAACTGACGCTCGTACTCGCGGGCCACCGTCGCGTATACCTGGGCCGGGTCGCTGCTGGTGGGCAGCTTGAGCACCGTCAGCAGACCGGTGCCGGTGTACTCCGGGTAGAGATCGATCTCGCCGCTCAACAGGCCGGCATGGGCCACCGGCGTTCCCCCCAAGTTGAGCTTGCGCTCCACCGCCAACCCCGCCGCCTCCAGGGCCAAGGCGTACATTTCCCCCAAGATAAACTGCTCGGTGAAGTCCTTAGAGCCAACGACAATCGGCTTGCCAAAGCCCGCTTGAGGGGCGAGAACAAGGGCTGCCAGCCCCGACAGGGCCAGCAGAGCCAGGCGACGGGTGGTTTTCAGCATAGGCAAGGTGAGAAGGGATCCCCAACTCAAGACAAGCGGCCCCGCCGAGAGCGTTCCGGCCTGGGCCAGGAAGTTTCGACTGTTAGGCCACCATTAAACCATTAATTTCCCAGAGCTGGAACTGCCAACCCTCACCCCCAGCAATATCCCCTTAGCTTCTGCCGGAGGCCGGGAAGGAGCCGGTAACGGCCCGGATCTTCTGCCGCCGCCCAGCTCGCTCGATCTCCAGCTCCAGGGTGCTGCCCACCTCGGTGCGCTCTACCTCTTGTTGTACTTGGTCGGCGGTGGTGACGGCGCGACCATTGATGGCGAGAATGATGTCTCCGGCGCGCAGGCCCGCCCGCTCTGCCGGGGATCCCTGGATCACCTCGCCGATGAGCACCCCCTGATCCACCGTCACGAAGATGCGGCTGTTGGGATCCTGGTTGAGGCGCTCCTTCAGGTCGGGGGTGAGGGTGAGCATACGAATGCCCAGGTAGGGGTGATCCACCTTGCCGCGGGCGATCAACTGGTTGGCCACCCGCTGGGCCGTCTCGATGGGAATGGCAAAGCCCAGCCCCTGCGCCCCTTGGATGATGGCCGTGTTGACCCCGATCACCTCCCCTTGGGCGTTGAGCAGGGGGCCGCCGGAGTTGCCGGGGTTGATGGCCGCATCCGTCTGGATAAAGGACACCCGCTTGTCGGGCACGCGGATCTCGCCGCTGGAGCGGCCCAAAGCGCTGATGATCCCGGCGGTTACGGTGTTGTCCAGCCCCAGCGGGTTGCCGATGGCGATGGCCCACTGGCCCGGCTCGAGGAGCTCGGAGCGACCCAGCTTCACCGTCGGCAGGTTCTGGGCCTCGATCTTCACCACGGCGATATCCGTCACCGGATCGGTGCCGATTACCTTGCCGTCAAAGCTGCGGGTATCCTTGAGCGTCACCGTCACCTTGTCGGATCCCTCGACCACGTGGGCATTGGTGATGATCTGGCCATCCGGGCTGATGATGAAGCCGGAGCCGGTGCCCTGCTGTCGTCGCTGCCGCGGAATGGGGGGGATCACCTGGCCAAAGAAGTCCCGGAAAAAGGGATCGCTGAAAAACTCCTCTGGGAAGGCGCCCGGGACGCTCACCGTCCGCTCGGAATCGATGCGCACCACCGCCGGCCCCACCCTTTGCGCCACCTCGGCAATAAAATTCAGGTTCAGTTGGGGCGGGGTTGCCGTCGTTTGGGCAGATACCCCCTTGCCTCCCACCAGAGGCGCTCCCAGCCCAATGCCCAGCAGCACCAGCAGCACTGACGAGAGAAGAGACTTCCAAGTGGAGATGGCAAAAGGCTGGAAAGAGGATTGAGCAGGTTGGGCGGAAGCTTCTGACCCGGGAGAGGGCTGGCCCGGCATGGATGTGCTGCGCTTCATGGCTACAAGAAGAGGGTTGGGATTGGTGAAAGACTTCGGCCCCACGCAGGGGAAGAAACCTAGAGCCTAATCTAACATGGACAGCAGGGATCCCAGAGTGGGCAACCCTAGCGTTTTTCCGTACTTCTGTCTGGAGCGAAGAGCAGCGGAATCTGCTCACCTGAGGTAGCCCATTTCCATTCAGTTGGCTTTGATCAAGATAGGTAAAAGATAGGTAAGGCCCGAAAGGCTCCCGGTTTTGTCCGGTTTGCAGCTAGCGTAGGAATGATGAATGGGGGTAAGACCATGACCAACCCAGCCAGCCGCCTGTTGGCTCCTCTGCTTGGCGGATTGCTCTCAGCGCAGATGGCCGCCCCAGTTTTGGCCCAAATGGGGCCCTTGCCACCACCGCCTGCCGGTGAGGGATGGCGTCCTGTGAATCCTCGCCCCCTTCCCCCTGGCCCTCAACCCCTGCAACCTGGCCAGCCCTTTCAACTGCAAACCACCCTGCTGCTGCGCTCCGGGGATCTGATCCAGGCAGTTCATCGCTCCCCAGATGCCCTCTTGATTGCCCCTGGGGAAACCCGCGCCGTCAGCCTTAGCTTGGATACCCCTCTGCGGGACATCTACGGCAACATGGTCGTCCCGGCGGGAGCCATCCTAGAAGGCCAATTCCAACCGGTAAGCGGCGGCACCCAGTTTGTCTCGCGAGCTTTGATTTTCAACGGCCAATCCTATCCTCTCTACGCCCAAAGCCAGGTGATCCCGCTGCGCAAGGATCCCCGCCACACTTCTGCAGAGGCAGTTGTGCAGGATGCCCTGATCGGGGCGGCGGCAGGGGCGATCTTGGGCGGCCTGTTTGGCGACCGGGTGATCTCGACGGAGAAGGTGCTGGGCGGAGCGGCAGCGGGGGCTGTAATCGGCAATGTGACGGCGCCAGAGGTGGCGGTGATCGATCCCAACGCCAACTTGACCCTGACGGTCACTCAGGACTTTCAGCCCTATCTGCCCTAGCGACACCTGAAAAGCAAAACTTAACTCCCCAGCGCCGACCGCCATCCCTTGCCACACTGCCCATCCTCAAGCTGTTGACCACTCCGAAAAGCTGAGCAGGGGTTGGTCAATCTGCGGCTGCCTGGGGCTACTCCGGCCAGACCATCGGGGGCTGTTTTACGCTTAACCAACCTCCCCCTTGGCGGGAAGGGAGTGCTCCTTTCCTGGGAGACATTTTAAGAAGTGTGAAGATCTGAGATGGCAGACGGCAAGCATGTCGGAAAATAGCTTGCGGGTATGCTCGCCATACTCTTTAAAAAATTGACTTGAGGATGGATGTCCATGAGTGTTGTCACGAAATCGATTGTGAATGCAGATGCAGAGGCCCGCTACCTCAGCCCGGGGGAGCTGGATCGAATCAAGTCCTTTGTTACCTCCGGCGAGAAGCGGCTGCGCATCGCTCAAGTCTTGACCGAGTCTCGTGAGCGCATCGTCAAGCAAGCTGCCGATCAACTCTTCCAGAAGCGTCCTGACATCGTCTCCCCAGGTGGCAATGCTTACGGAGAGGAGATGACGGCAACTTGCCTGCGGGATATGGACTACTACCTGCGCCTCATCACCTATGGGATCGTTGCTGGCGATGTCACCCCGATCGAGGAGATCGGCTTGGTGGGGGTGCGGGAGATGTACAACTCTTTGGGCACGCCTATTCCGGCGGTGGCCGAGAGCATCCGCCAAATGAAGCAGGTGGCCATGGGTCTGTTGTCTCCTGAGGACGCGGCTGAGGCCGGCTACTACTTTGACTTTGTGGTGGGGGCAATGAGTTAATCCCTCATTGTTCTGACCGCGCAACTGTTTAACGTTCATTAGAGATTTAGGAAGCTCATCATGCAAGACGCAATTACCGCTGTGATCAATAGCTACGACGTCCAGGGCAAGTATCTCGACAGCTCGGCCATGGAGAAGTTAAAGGCTTTCTTCGCCACGGGCGAGCTGCGGGTGCGGGCAGCTGCTACCATCGCGGCCAACGCCTCCACCATTGTCAAAGATGCGGCGGCCAAGGCGTTGCTCTACTCCGATCTCACCCGTCCCGGTGGCAACATGTACACCACCCGTCGCTATGCTGCTTGCATCCGCGACATGGACTACTACCTGCGCTACGCCACCTACGCCATGCTGGCCGGGGATCCCTCCATCCTCGACGAGCGGGTGTTGAACGGGCTCAAGGAGACCTACAATTCGCTGGGGGTGCCGATTGGAGCCACCATTCAGGCCATCCAAGCCATGAAAGAAGTGACCGCCGCCCTGGTGGGGCCTGAAGCTGGCAAGGAAATGGGTGTGTACTTCGACTACATCTGCTCCGGCCTGAGCTAAGGTTCATTGTCTAGCGAGCATGACAGGCGATTTGCCGCAGGGATCTGGTGTGCTAACTGGGGTACGCGAGCTTTCTGAGGTGAGTCGCCTGTTTTGTTGGTCAAGCCAGTTCATTTTGCTGTCAGCAGGGATCCTTTATCATGCGCATGTTTAAGATCACGGCCTGTGTGCCCAGCCAAACCCGCATTCGCACCCAGCGGGAGCTGCAAAATACCTACTTCACGAAGCTGGTGCCCTACGACAACTGGTTTCGGGAGCAGCAGCGTATCCAAAAGTCGGGTGGCCGCATCCTGAAGGTGGAGCTGGTCGCCGGCAAGCCTGGGATAGACGTAGGACTGCTGTAGTTCCCCTGCCTGTTCGCTGTTTCTCCTCCGATCCTGAGAATACCCCCAGCCAGATCCGACATGCCCAGCCTCAGGAGGCTTGCCCTTGAAGTTGGGCTAGCGGATCTGATTTTTTAGGGGGGGTGAGGAGCTATGTTGTCTGACGTGCCAATCCGACCTGAGCCGATCATCGTTGCCCGCGACCTGAGCAAGGTTTACCCGGTAGCCATTAAGGAAGCGGGAGTGATCGGTACATTGCGCCACTTTTTTCGCCGTACCTATCACTACATCCCAGCGGTGCAATCGATGAGCTTCCAGATTCAGCCGGGGGAGGTGGTGGGTTTTTTGGGGCCGAACGGGGCAGGCAAGACCACTACCCTCAAAATGCTGGCGGGTCTCATCTATCCTTCCGGGGGCACGCTGCAGGTGGTCGGCCATGTGCCCTACCGGCGGGAGCGGGCTTTTCTGCAGCAGATTACCCTGGTGATGGGGCAGAAGCAACAGCTTATCTGGGATCTGCCAGCAATGGACTCCCTGCGGATTAACGCCGCCGTTTATGAGATCCCGGAAAAGGAGTTTCGGGAGCGGGTGGGGGAGTTGGCGGAGCTCCTCGACCTGCAGGGCAAGCTGAAGCAGCCGGTGCGCAAGCTTTCTCTGGGGGAGCGGATGAAGGCGGAACTGCTGGCGGCCCTGATCCACCGGCCGCAGATCTTGTTCTTGGATGAGCCGACCTTGGGGTTGGATGTCAACGCTCAGGCCGCCGTGCGGCAATTTCTGCGGGATTACAACCGCCGCTACGGGGCGACAGTCTTGTTGACCAGCCACTACATGGCCGACATTACGGCGCTCTGTGAACGGGTGCTGGTGATCAGCGCCGGGCAACTCATTTACGATGGCGGCCTCGAGGAGCTGCGGCAGCGCTTTGCCCCCTATCGCGAGGTGAAGCTGGAATTGGCCCGCCCCTGCCCCCTCGCCCAATTACAAGTCTATGGAGAGCTGCGCAGCGAGGGGGATCCCGGCAGCGGCTGTGAGGTGCGGCTGTGGGTGCGGCGGGAACACCTCACCCAAACGGTTGCCCAGCTCCTGGCAGATCTGGAGGTGCTGGACTTGACGGTAACAGACCCGCCGATTGAGGAAGTAATCAGGCGGGTGTTTGCGGAAGGGATCCCTGCGGCCGGGTCCTAGAGGGGCGCTCCTGTCGGTAGCCCATCAGATCTTCTGGGTGGCGGCCTGCCGTTGCTCAGCCGTCGAGCGGGCTGCGTGCAGAGCGGCGTAAAGCTTATTGAGGGCGTTCATGTAGGCTTGGGCCGAGGCGACGATGATGTCCGTATTCGCGGCGTGGCCAGAGAAGACGCGATCCTCGTGGCGCAGGCGGATGGTGACTTCCCCCATGGCGTCGATGCCGGCGGTAACCGACTGGACGGAAAACTCGATCAACTTGTTGGGGATGTTGACGATGCGGTTGATGGCTTTGTACACCGCGTCCACCGGGCCTGTGCCCACGGCGGCGTCCACCCGCTCTTCGCCCTCAGGGGTGATCAGGCGCACCGTGGCCGTGGGGGTCTCGTGGTTGCCGCACACCACTTGCACGTGCTCCAGACGGTAGAGATCGGGCACGGGGCGGGTCTCATCGTTGACGATTGCCTCCAGATCCAGGTCGGTGATCTCCTTCTTCTTGTCTGCCAGCTCTTTGAAGCGCAGGAAGGCTTTGTTCAGATCCTGCTCTGAGAGCTCGAAGCCCAACTCCCGGAGGCGGGTACGGAAGGCGTTGCGGCCCGAGTGTTTGCCCAGCACCAGCGTGCTCGATTGCAGGCCGATGGTCTGAGCGTCCATAATCTCGTAGGTCTGGCGGTTCTTGAGCATGCCGTCCTGGTGGATGCCCGATTCGTGGGCAAAGGCGTTGGCACCAACAATGGCCTTGTTGGGCTGAACCAACATGCCGGTGAGGTTGGAGACTAGGCGGGAGGTGCGGTAGATCTCCTGGGTTTTGATGTGGGTGAGGGGTTTTTCCGAGTCGACCGGCAGGCCAAAGTAGGGGTTGAAGTAGCTGCGGCGCACATGCAGGGCCATCACCAACTCTTCCAGCGCCGCGTTGCCGGCCCGCTCGCCGATGCCGTTGATGGTCACTTCCACTTGCCGCGCCCCCTGCTTGATGGCCTCCAGAAAGTTGGCCACCGAGACCCCCAGGTCGTCGTGGCCGTGGACGGAGATGATGGCCTGCTTGATGTTGGGCACATTCTCGCGGATGCCCTTGATCAGTTGGCCGAATTCTTCCGGCATGCTGTAGCCGACGGTGTCGGGGATGTTGATGGTTTTGGCTCCCGCCCGAATGGCTGCCTCGATCACCTGGTAGAGAAACTCCGGATCGGAACGGGTGGCGTCCATCATGGAGAACTCCACATCGTCCACGAAGGACTTGGCGTAGGCCACCATCTCCTCGGCAATTTGCAGCACTTCGGCGCGGGTCTTGCGCAACTGGTACTTGAGGTGAATGTCGGAGGTGGAGATAAAGGTGTGGATGCGGGGCTTGGCGGCGGGCTTGAGGGCTTCGGCTGCCGCTTCGATGTCGGCCTTGAGGGCGCGGGCCAGGCTGCAAATCACAGGGCCATCGGGGGTGCCCACCTGTTCGGCCACCTTCTGCACCGCCTCGAAGTCCCCGGGGCTGGCATAGGCAAACCCAGCTTCAATGATATCGACCCCCAGCCGGGCCAGTTGCCGGGCGATGGCCAGCTTTTCTTCGGTGTTGAGGGTGGCGCCGGGGCACTGCTCCCCGTCGCGCAGGGTGGTGTCGAAAATGAGCACGTGATCCAGGGCTTGGCCATCAAATGTGGAAACCGCCGCAGCATCCATAATCTTTGTCGGACAACGAGACAGTGTTCTTTATTTTGACATCTTATTCTGGCACTGCTGGATAGGGTTTTGGATCGGGTTTGGAAGAGAGCTGGCGGGCTTCTGTCGGAGCGGCTGTAGGTCTTGCCATCTTTCTCTCAGGGGCAGAAGAGGTTGTGGGAAGGCGGATCCCGAAGGCGCAAGCGAGCAGGTGTTCGTATTCTTTCTCGTCCTTGAGCAGGCGTTCCCGGCGGCCTTCTGGGGTAGTTTCGATCCATTTAAAAACGGAGCCATTGGCGGAGGCGGTGAGGGTGATCCGTCCGCTGGGGGTGGCCAGGCTGCACAGGCGCAGGCGGGTCAACCTGGATGCCGGCGACGTTTGGTGGAAGCGGCACATGGGCTCGAACTCCTGCAGTTGACGCGGGATCCGATCCAGCAGGAAGAGGGTTTTCCAGGTGCGATCCGGTCGTTCCTGTTGAACCCGCCAGTAGCGTGCGGGAGCTGCGGGCCAGGGGATGAGGCGGTAGCGCCCTTCCGCCTGGGCTTGGATGCCGGGATCCCCCAGCCGCAACGGCTCCCGAAAGGCATCTCCATAGCCCACATCCACCAGCCATGCCTCATTGCCGCAGTTCACCTGCAGGGCCAGATGGTCGCATTCGGGGCCAAAGTGGCCATCAGGCTCCGTCCGAGTAGCGTGAACGGCCCGGCTCACCTGTCCCGAGAGCAGATGGACCAAAAACCCCATCCCCTGCAGAGCAGCGGCCAGCAGGCTGTTCAGCTCAAAGCAAAAGCCGCCCCGCCGCTCTCGGACGATTTTTTGGAACAAAAAATCCCGCTCCAGGCGAATGGGGCGACCCCAGTGAATATCCAGATTTTCAAACGGCACCCGCAGCAGGTGGGCCAGGTGGATCTGGCGCAGGGTTTGCGGGGTGAGCTGGGTGGGGCCGACGTAGCCAATGCGCTCCAGGTAGGCCCTGATTTGGGCAGGCGTCAGCGGCTCTAGCATCAGCACGGGAGGCGGTTGGGTTGGCGGCAAGCGAGCATCTGGCCTACCCTAGCCTTCTGCAGCTCCCCGGCCAGAGCCAGAAGAACAGTTTTTGGCGACGCCCCAACTCTCTCCCACCAGAGAACAAAGCAAAAAGAGAATGCTACGATAGCGGCAAGAAAAAAGAAGGCGAAGCGTTACATGGCGGAATATACTCGGTCGATTTCCTTTTACGGGCGGGAAATTGACATCAATATTGGGTTGATGGCTCCCCAGGCAGGTTGCGGAGTCTGGTTGACTTCTGGGGAAACTTCGGTCTTGGTCACGGCTACGCGACAAGCCGGTCGTGCCGGTGTCGATTTCTTGCCTTTGCTGGTGGACTATGAGGAGCGGCTCTACGCTGCCGGGCGGATCCCAGGAGGCTACTTGCGGCGGGAAGGTCGGCCACCGGAGCGGGCCACCCTGATCTCTCGTCTTATAGACCGGCCCCTGCGGCCTTTGTTCCCAGAATGGCTGCGGGACGATGTGCAAATCGTGGCCACCACCCTCTCGGTGGACGACAAGGTGCCGCCCGATGTGTTGTGTATTTTGGGGGCCTCGCTGGCCATCCACAGCGCTCGCATCCCCTTCAACGGCCCGGTGGCGGCGGTGCGGGTCGGCTTGGTTAAAGATGAGTTCATCATCAACCCCACCTATGCCGAGATCGAGGCCGGCGATCTGGATTTGGTGGTGGCTGGCTGTGCCGACGGCGTAATCATGGTGGAGGCCGGCGCCAACCAACTGCCGGAAAAGGACGTGGTCGAGGCCATTGAGTTTGGTTTCGAGGCCGTTCAAGAGCTGCTCAAGGCCCAACAGCAAGTTTTCGCCGATCTCAACATCACCCCTGTGGAGCTGCCCCCGCCCCCTCAAAATGAGGAGCTGGTTGCCTTTGTGGCAGAACACGCCCAGGAGGAGATTCGCTCCGTCCTCAGGCAGTTCCTGGATAAGACCAGCCGCGAGCAACAACTGGAGGCGATCAAGGCCAAGCTAGAGGCCCAGATCCAGGCACGGCCAGAGGGGGATCCCTTGCGGCTGTATCTGCTGGAAAATCCCAAGGAATTGGACAACCAGTTCAAGGCTTTGACCAAGAAGCTGATGCGCCAGCAGATCTTGCAGGAGGGGGTGCGGGTGGATGGGCGCAAGCTGGACGAGGTGCGACCAGTCTCTTGTCGGGTGGGCTTGATCCCACGGGTACACGGCAGCGCTCTGTTCAACCGCGGCCTCACCCAAGTCCTTTCCATCACCACCCTCGGCACCCCTGGTGATGCCCAGGAGCTGGACGATCTGCACCCAGTGGACGAGAAGCGTTACATGCACCACTATAACTTCCCCGGCTTTTCCGTGGGAGAAGTGCGGCCCTCGCGCTCGCCGGGACGGCGGGAGATCGGCCATGGGGCGCTGGCGGAGCGGGCCTTGGTGCCGGTGCTGCCCAAGGAGGAGGAGTTTCCCTACGTGGTGCGGGTGGTCTCAGAGGTGCTCTCCTCCAATGGCTCCACCTCGATGGCCTCAGTCTGTGGCTCTACCCTGTCTTTGATGGATGCCGGGGTGCCGATCAAAGCGCCGGTCAGCGGCGTAGCCATGGGCTTAATTAAGGAAGGGGACGAGGTGCGCATCCTCACCGACATCCAGGGCATCGAGGACTTTTTGGGGGATATGGACTTCAAGGTGGCCGGCACGCGGGCCGGGATCACCGCTTTGCAGATGGACATGAAAATTACCGGCATCACCGTGGATGTGGTGGAGAAAGCCCTCCTGCAGGCCAAGGCCGGGCGGGACTACATCCTTGACAAAATGCTGGAGGTTCTCCCGGCGCCTCGGCCCCAGTTGGCCAAAACAGCCCCTCGTCTGCTCACGTTCAAGGTGGATCCGGAAGATATCGGCAAGATCATCGGCCCTGGCGGCAAGATGGTGCGCAGCATCACCGAAGCGACAGGAGCCAAGGTGGACATCAGCGACGATGGCACGATCACCGTGTCCTCCTCGGTGGGCGGCCAGGCAGAAGCGGCTCGGGCGATGATCGAAAACCTGGTGCGGCGGGTGGAAGAGGGGCAGGTGTACCTGGGCAAGGTGACCCGCATCATTCCTATCGGCGCCTTTGTGGAGTTCTTGCCGGGCAAAGAGGGCATGATCCACATCTCGCAACTGGCGGAGTACCGCGTCAGCAGGGTGGAGGATGAAATTGCCGTAGCAGATGAGGTGGTGGTCAAGGTGCGCAGCATCGACCACAAGGGCCGCGTTAACCTCACCCGTCTCGGCATTAGTCCTGAGGAGGCGACGCGGGTGCGCAACCATCACCCCTGAAGCTGCGGTTTTTCCCCAGCAACTGGGTGGGCAGGGATCCCCTCGCCAGCCGTTGTCAGCGGCCAAGATGGCAGAGGAGGCGCTCTTCAACCTGTTGGCCTCAACATGCCGAATCTCGCTTCTCCCCTTCTTGCTGGCCAAGAGCGTGGCCCTCAGAGGCGACTGTCTCCCTCCCGGCGGCGACTGGGCTGGGCCTTGGCTTGGGGCCTGGGGTGGGCCACCTTGCTCAACCTTTCTGCCCAGCACCCTTTGTTGCTGCGGCTGGAGAGCGACGCCCAGGAATGGCTCTATGCTTGGCGCGGCCCTCAGCAACCTTCCCCGGAGGTGGTGATCCTCGGCATCGATGGCCGCATTGATGGGCAGGGAGAAAGTGGTGATGGCCAGCATAATGTTGACTTTCTCTTGGAACGGGCTAACTACGCCGGCCTGACCTTGCGCCTTCTGGAAGAGGCCGAAGCCAGGGTGGTGGTGCTGAACCTGCCCAGCAGCTTTGTGGTGCCGCAGAATCTGGGCAACGAGAACCTAGATGCTCCCCTGCGTCAGGTGGTGCAGCGCTACCCGGATCGCTTGGTTTTGGCCACCCGCAGCAGCGAGAGCTTTGGACGCTCCGAGATCAACATCTACAACCACTTCTTGCCTTTTTCGTCCTTGCGCCTTGAGTATTTGGTGCCGCCAGAGCATGTTCAGGGGGTGGTGCAACACCGAGTCGACAGAACCGGGATCCTACGCCAGGCCCAGTTGCGGGGGCTCTACCTACGCCGCGACAGCCAGGAGGAGCAGATGTTCGCCTCGGTGGAGGCTCTGGCTTTTGCCAAGTACGACCCGGAGAAGGCTAGCCGCTGGTTTCGCAAGCGGGGCTTACAGCCGTTTCAGTTCAATCCCCTTGGCTCTCAGCACAGCATCCCCATCATCCCCATCGAACGGGTCTGTCCGCCGCTGATCTCCCAGACGGGATCCGGCTCCCCGACGCTCAGCCCCGGCCAAGCCTGCCGCGGCCAAGAAGGGATCCCGCCCCTCGACCCCAAAGTTGCCGACCAACTGCGAGACAAAATTGTCCTGGTCGGCTTTGTGGGCGGCTACCCGGAGACCTTCCCGGTGCGGACGGCGGATGGATCCCAGATTGCGGCAGTAGAACTCCAGGCGCAAATCCTCTCCAGCCTGCTTACTGGCCAGGTCTACCGATCCCTGCCGGCAGAGCTAGCAGCGGGAGTTGTCTTCCTCCTAGGCGCGGCAACGGGCTTGCTCTTGGTTCTCTATCGACCCTCTTCGCGCGAAAACCGCTGGAAACAGGCGCGCTCTCTCCTCTTGCCGCTGCTAGGGCTAGCCGTTTACGAGGGCTGGGCTGTGGCCCAATTCTTGCTGGGGCGTTGGATTTGGCCGCTGACCTTGCCAGCTTTGGCCGTTGGCCTGACGGGGGTGAGCTTGCTGCTGACCCTGGTGATCTTGGAGAACCAGGAGCGGCTCTTGGCCCAGCAACAGGAACTGGAGCGCCTGCGCCGGGCTGAGCAGGAGGCAGCCATTGACCAAGCCCGTAAGCTCCTTTACCGGGTAGCCACCGACATCCACGATCGCGAGCTGCAGGAGCTGAAGGTGGTCATGGACGAGCTGGAGAGCTTGCAATGGCAACAGCAGCAGGGTAAGGATCCCGATCCTGCCATTTACGATCGTCTGCTGGAACAACTGGAAAGGATCGGGCGAGGCATTCGCGAGCAGCTTAACGATGTGCGCACCCTGGCCACCAAGCTGCGCATTTCCCCCAGCTTGCGGGAGGGCTTGCACCGGGGCATCGACACCTATCTGGACGAGCTGATTCGGACGGGCAGCCTGACCTTGCCTGTGGAGCGCCACCTACAACCTCTGGAGGAGCCCAATACCGGCGAGTGGTTCGACCAACGGGAGGACATCTTGCGCTTTTTGCGAGAGGCCATCGGCAATGTCATCGCCCATGTGCAACCTCCCAAGGGCAACGCCTCCTTCGTCAAGGTGTCCTTGGTGCAAAAGGAGCGCCACTGCTGCTTGTCGGTCATCAATGACGGCGTAGAATACGCCCCCAGCCCCGGTGGCGGCTATGGCAGCAAAGCCATGAATACCATTGCCCGCTACCTGCCCAAGGGCTCCTGGCATCGCACCCACACTCCGGAAGGCCATACCTACGTCGAGCTGCACTGGGAGATGCCGCTCTAAAAGACTTAGACAACAGCGGGCAAAAGGGAACTTTTGTCTGTGCTTCAGCGACTCCTACCTAGCTGGTCGCCCAGCCCCGGCAGACCCCAGGCGTAACTTCCCCCAGAGCTTGAGGTACAGCCTGCTAAAGAATCAAGAGGTACAGTAGCAACACTTAGCAAACCCACTTCGGAAGCGGATAGAGGTCTTACCTGCCTGATAAGCTGTCACAACTCTTTGCCGTCAATCCAAAGAATGGGTTGGCATCCCCTCCTCTCCTGCCTCTTGAATACCTGTACCCTATTTTTAACAGGCTGTAGCATCGATGCTCTTGCGAGGGAGCTCAAAGGGGGAAAGTGACTGGAGAGGGTATCTGTTGGATAATGCCCAGATTCCTCGGAAGAGGGCGTGGGGCAGTTTACGCTTTGATGGGCACTTTCTTCTCCAGCCACTGGGCCACTTGATCGGCCAGATCAACCCCTTCTAACTGGCAGATCTCCCGCAGCATAGTTGGGCTGGTGACGTTAATCTCTGTCAGCCGTTCCCCGATGACATCAATTCCAACAAAATAGAGTTTCTCCTGCCGCAGCACTGGCGCCAAAGCCGCGCAGAGGGCCCGTTCTTTTTCAGCAATCTCGGTTTTCTCCACCCGACCCCCAGCGGCCACATTGCCACGGAAATCCCCCTCCCCAGGGATGCGATTGACGGCGCCCAAAGGCTCGCCCTCCAGCAGCAAAATGCGCTTATCTCCCGCTGCTGCCTGCGGCAAATACTCTTGCACCATCACGGGCAGCCGGCCAAACTGAGTGCTCAGCTCGATCAAGGAATTGAGGTTTGGATCGCCGGCATTGACCCGCAGGATCCCTTCCCCACCCTTGCCGCCCAGGGGCTTGAGCACCGCCTGCCCCACCTGCTCGACGAATTGGCGGAGCAAGGCCTTGCTGCTGCTGACGCAGGTACGCGGGATCCACTCTTTAAACCGCAAAGCATAGAGCTTTTCGTTGGCGGAGCGGATCCCGGCAGGATGGTTGAGCACTAGGGTGCGGCGGGGGGAGAGATGATCCAGAAGGTAGGTGGCGTAGAGATAGGCCGCGTCCACCGGCGGATCCTTGCGCATCCATACGGCTTGCATCTGGCTCAAGGGCAACAAACGCCGTTCTTTGACTTCGTACCAGGGATCCGCTCCTAGATCCAACACAATCTCCTCAACGGATCCCCAGGTTTCCCCTTGATCCCAGTAGAGGTCGGCCAATCCAAGGCAAAAAATGCGGTGGCCTCGTTTCTGCAGCGCCTCCATTAGGGCAACGCTGGTGTCGTGGCCCACCTGCAACTGAGACAACGGATCGACAATGAAAGCTACCTGCATGAATGGTTTGAGCAACGAAAAGCTGCCCTGAGTATGCAACAAATTGGAGCGGATTGCTCCGGGCAGGAAGTTAAACCGATGCAGAGCCGTCTTTAACATCCCCTTAACCCTGACCAGCGAAGCAAACGTTAGCTTAGTTAGATGAGATCCCTGTTAGACCTCAGTGTTTCGGCCAGGTTGACCAGGTTTCTGGCTCGCCTGTGAGGAATGGTCTGTCTGTGAGTGTTCCTTCTCCCCAACCCTCCGAGCCGGTTCGCATTGAAACCACGCGGGACTTGCTAGCAGCCCTGCGAGAAGGGCGCTCCCTGCTGGGTGCCAACCTCGAAGGCGCCTACCTCTCGCGGGGCCTGTTCGACCGCATCCAGATGCCCAAGGCCAACTTGACGCGGGCCAACCTGCGCTCGCTCAGTATGCAGCAGGCAGATCTGCGGTTATGCAACTTTCGCCGTGCCGAGCTGGAGCGGGCCAACTTCGCTGCCTCCGATCTCCGGGGATCCAGCTTCAGTCAAGCCCTGGGAGACTACAGCAACTTCACCGCTGCCAAGCTGGACAAAAGCAGCTTTCAGGGGGGACACTTCAGCCATTCCATCTTTCGCGAGGCCAGCTTGGTGGCTGCCAACCTAACGGAAGGCAACTTTTTTGCCGCCGACTTTCGCCAAGCCAACCTCTTTCGCTGCAACCTCTCCCAGGCCATCCTATCCAGTTGCCAGTTGCAGAATGCCAACTTTGACCAAGCCCTCCTGGTGGGGGCCAACCTCCAAGAGACCCAAATTGAAGAGGCCAGCTTTGTCGGCGCCGACTTTACCGACGCCAAGCTCTCGGACGAAATGCGCAAGTTCTTGATCGAACGCGCGAGCGGCACCAACGAGCTTACTCAGCGGGACACCCTCAACACTCTGCTGGCGGGGCTCCAGCCCAAGTCACGCAAACTGTTTGGATTGCTGTGAACTGTAGCCAGGGCCACTCTTGCGCCAGCCCCAGCAGATCGGTTTTCAAGAGGTCAAGGCAGCGGATGATCCCTCAAAATTGGTTGAGGTCGATTCCAGCTTCGCGGGCCATGGCCCCTATCCCTTTGGCCTTGAGGGTTTTCAGTGCCTTGGTGGAAAGGCGCAAACGAACAAACCGCTTGCCTTCCTCCCACCAGATGCGTTTCCACTGCAGGTTAACCTCCTGCAGACGCTTGGTACGCCGGTGGGAGTGGGAGATGGCGAAAGCGTTGTTGCGTTTTTTGTTGGTCAGTTGGCAGCGACGTGCCATGAGATCCAAGGGAACTCAGCTTCGCTATTCTATGGCCTCTTTTTGTCGAGCAGCAAGCTGCAGCTGAGCTTGCAACTGGGCTAGCTCTGTCCTCAATTGGTCAAAGGTTTGTTGGCAATGGTTGACGCTTCTCAGGGGCAGCTCTTCGTTTTTGGCGATGCAGGTGACCTGTACAGATCCGTCAGCGGCTTGGCGGGTGCGATCCACAAACACCTCTACCGTCACCAGTTTGGCGTAGGGATTTTTTCCAGGCGGCTCGCCGGCCACCCAGTAGTCAGGGCTGTTGTGTAGGACAGTAAGCTGGCAACGCTCCAAGACAGCGCGAATCGCTTCGCTTAACTGCTCGGCTGAGCCCATGAGCTGGGTAACGCAGGAGTATCGAGCCATAGGAGAAGCAAGTCACCACGGTTATCCTACCACCAAGTTTTCGGCTCCTGCAGCCAAAGGCGGGCGAGCAAAATTGCGTTTAAGAGTACTTCGCACCGGCTCGGCCAACCCTGCTGTGGGGGAGTAATTGCGTTAAAACATAAGGACATAAAGAGTGCCTTTCGGCTCTTTCCCCAGGAGAGTTGTGATGTCTAGGGTCTCCTGTTTAGCCCGTTCTCTCTTGTTGCTGGGATCCCTGGCTCTGGGTTGGATAGACCTGTCTTCTGCCCAAGCGCAGCCCTTTCAAGCAGGCGATCTGGATGGGGATGGTCGTTTGACGGTGCAGGATCTCAACCTGTTGGGGGCCTATTTGCGGGGAGAACGGGAGTTGACCGACGACCAGATCCGGGCTGCCGATGTCGATCAGGATGGGCGGATTACAGAAGCCGATTGGCAGGTGTTGCAGCAGCGCATTCAGGCGGCCACAGATGCACCCACCGGCCAGGTGCAGTTGGACTCGGCCTACTCTGGGCAGGTGGTGGATCGCCTGACAGGGCAGCCTTTGGCCGGGGTGGAGGTGGCCATTCCGGGGGCAGGGATTTCGGTGCGCACCGATGCCCAAGGGCGGTTTCGCCTGCCGGGGCCGCTGCCGGCAGAAGAAATTTTGGTGGCGCGGCTGGAGAACTATTTGCCCTATTCCCAGAGCACAGGCAACGGACAGACCGGCGGGGATCGGCCTTGGCAGTTGCAGTTGGAGCGCTGGGATCCCAACGCCACGCTGGTGCTGGAGGCCAATGTCATCCGCCTGGGCGATAACCAATATTCTCCAAAGTCGGCGGCTGCCGGGCAATTTCTGGCGCCTGCCCAAGGGGTGGAGATGACCCGCTCCTTCAGCCTAGACCGCCTGCCGCCTCGCCCACCGGTTTTGCGGCTTGGATCCCTGATTGGGTTGGATACTGCCGCTGCCTATCGGGCCGGCCAGTCCCGCATTCCCGGCGCCAATATGTCTCCCATGCGAGTGCTTTTAAACGGAGTGGAGGTGGAGCAAATCCACTTGGGGGGAGACGACCTGCGCATCCCTCTGCCACTAGAGCATCTGCGCCTGGGGCTGAATACGGTTACCTTGCGCACTGGCAAAACGGTGATCCAGCCTGGCAGGATCGCCGGCGGATCCCGGATCAGTATCCCTCTTTTGGGTGGATCCCTGGATATCTTTGTGCCGCTGGGGACTGACACAATCGGCCAGGACGGTGGGGCTTGGGTGGACTATGACGATGTGCAGTTGGCCAATGTCACGATCGAGATCCCCAACTAAATGCCCAGGCTAACTTGCGCTGGCTAGGCCGCGGGGATTTTGTTGCTCAGAAGCTTGCCCGAAGCCTTTTCGACAGGCCTACTGGGCCCTGACGTGTTGACTTTGCGCAGCTTGGTCTTCGGTTTAGTAAACCTGTTTTTAAATTGTTATCCTGCTGGATGGAAAGCGACTGTGGAGCTTATTTCTAAAGCCGTTCCCAGAGGAGTGGAAAGCTCGAATTACTGAAAGTGTGCGGCGGAATTTTTGGGATTTTTCTGGGGTTGAGCCGTGTTGTCGTTTTTCTTCGCTATTTCAGCTTTTCCAGTGTTTTTAGTACTTCGGATCCCTTCAGCTCTAACCTCATCGATGATTACAGGTTTATTTGATTTAATTCCAGGTATTGGAGCCACTATTGGGACTAGCCTAATTGCTCATATTGTCTTATCACAGAGCGTATGGCTCTCTATCCAGTAATTTGTATCTCCCTACAACAAGTAGAAGAGAGCTTACTCCTGCTTCGCGTGATGCAGGGATCCGTCAATATCAACCCTGTGATCATGTTTTTCTCTTTGTTTGTGAGCGGTACTGTGGCCGGCTTGTTGGCGGTGTTCTTGGCCATTCCGGTGACGTGAGTGTTGATCAACTTACTTGAGTAAAAGGGCATCCAAAACGGTGATCTGCGCTTCCAGATTGCCCTTCAGGTTTTCCTCTACACCACCGGGGATCAGGAGCTGTTTTACCAGCGCTACGGCCAGGCCACCCAGGAAACGGTGATCCAGTTTCTGGCTTTTGATAGGGTTGGCTTGCTAAGTGTTGCTACTGTACCCCTTAATTAGGCTGTAGCACTGGGTTGAACAGCTTGGCTCTATCCTCTGATCTACTGCTCCACATGTTCTTTTAGGGCAGTCCATCTTTTACTTCCGTGTCTTGAAAACTGTTGGTCTTAGGTTTTCTCGGCTCAGCCAGCGATAAACCGTTAACGACTGACTTCGTAAATCTATGCGGCTATTGTCGAGCTGTCCCCTTCCTTAACATACCCTACAACTCTCTCCTAAGTCTGGGCTGTGGCTCGTGGAGTTGCCTCTTGGAGTCTGCTCCATGCCATCTTATCTCTAACAGCGTTCCACCCTCAGCCAAATTGGCTATAGCAAGTCAGGGTCAGCCCTATCCCACCTTTTTTATAAAGCCGATAAAAAAAGCCCCATAAAGGGGCTTGTCGCTCAGCGACTTATAAAACTCTAGAGCAATATAGGGAAGCGCTCCATTGAATCTGTTGCTTTAAACACCGTTTTGATCACAGTCACTAGAATCTCAGAAAAAAGGCCAAACTGCGGCAGATATCATTTTTTTTTTAGATTTTCGGGAGGCTGGCCCTACACCGATCGGGCTGCTGTTGGGCAAGCCCTAGCTTGAGGACGACTTGGGATCCGCTGTCTCCCGCCCCAGCCAGCGCCAAGTGGTGGGCAGCAGGGCTGCTGCTAGCACACACTTCAGCAGATCGCCGGGGATAAAGGGGAACACGCCTTTGGTGAGCACGGCCAAGACGGAAGTGGGGCCGACATTCTCGTTCAGCCACACCCCCAGCCAGGTGGCTCCCAAGACGTAGATCAAAACCGAGCAGGAGAGCATGGACGCGGCCATCTTCCAAGGGCTGCGATCCACCCCCCAGCGCTCCACAAACCAGCCCATCAGCCCTGCGGCCGGGAAGGCCAGCAAGTAGCCCCCTGTCGGTCCGGTTAGGTGGCTGAGCCCGGAGCCGCCGCCGTTGAAGAAGGGCAACCCCAAAAGCCCCTCCAGCAGGTACAGCAGCAAGGCGAGAAAGCCCAACCTCGACCCAAAGCCTGCCCCCACCAGCATCACGCCGAAGGTTTGTCCGGTGAGGGGTACTGGCGTAAAGGGCAAAGGGATCCGCACCTGCGCCAGGGCCGCTACCAACAAACTTCCCCCCAACACCAGCATGGAATCCCGAACCCAGGAAGGACGGGTCAGAAGGGTTTGCGCCAAAGGTGTGTGAACAAAAGTAGCAGTCATAGGATATTTGGGGCGCTGAGATACAAGAGATAACAGCTCTTTGCCGAGATCCGCTGACCCATCCCAAAAGCTTTTGGCCAGAGGCTGCAACTAACCGGCAAAGGGCCTTATCTGGGTAGTGTATCGCAACCGGAGGATTCTGTACCTATGCACTACCTTGCTTGGCCGCGGCCATTTGTCTGGCGCATCCACTGAATCCGCAGAAGGGTGAGGCAAAAGATGAACCACAAAGCCCCCAGGCTATACCCCGCCAGCAGATCGCTGGGCCAATTCAACCCCCAGTCGGCCCGGCTGAAACCGATGAAGAATAGGATCCCCAGCACTCCTCCAGCGAACCAGCGCCGCTGAGCAGGATAATAGCTTGCCACCAGATAGCCCAAAAGGCCGTAGATTACCGTTGCTGCGATGACCTGTCCACTCCGACAGGATGGGATCCCAAAGATCTGGGCGGGGGCGAGAAAAGGTAGGCTGCAGGATCCCGGCGATCACGGCAGCTCCTAAGGCTGCAACCAACAGTCCCCAAGCCGTCCGTCTTTGTTGGCTGCGCCAGAGCAAAACCCATCCTCAGGCGGTCAAACCCACCAGCCCAATCGGATGCCCTAACCCCCACCCCACCCAAGCCAAGGGATCCAGCCAAGGGCTGGCCCGCTGCAGCCATTGCAAAATCCATGCATCGATGGCTTGACTGGAGGGCGCCAGTCCTTGCAAAGCCAGAGTCAGTCCCCAGAGGACCAGAGCCGAGCCGAGGATCCCGCCCAGGCCCACGGTTGCGCTCAGCAGGGTCAGGCTCGGCGAAACCCGTCTCACCCAGAAGATGGCGAGCTTTTCGGCGGAGTTGGGTTTCCGCACAGGCGGCGCGATGCACCTCGATCTGGACGGGGGTTGTGCCCACCACTTCTCCGTCGACAACCACCTTCTGGGGTGGGTTCGTCTCAACCCAGATGCGGGAAGCTTTGAAGGTGAGGATCCCTTTCAGCTAGAAACCGCAGAAGCCCCGCCCCCCTGCCCCCGTATACGGGGGGTTGGAGCGTGGCCAGGATCTCGGCAAGTTGCACCGGTAAGGGATCAGCTCTTGTTATTCTTCTTCTTCTTGTTCGGGTCGTCGGGATGCTGGCGATCTTCTTCGAGGAACATCAAACTGTGAAGACGAGCTGAGCGGTAGTCGGAGAGGCGCATCGCAAGGGAAGCCCAGGCTAATTTGCTGCCCAAGCCGGACTTCTGGTACAACAGGGAGGCGACGGGAGCGACGCCGACGGCCTTGGCATCGCGGATGGCAGCCAGATCGGCGCTCAAGAAAACAAACTGCCAGCCGTCTTTCTCTGTTTTTTCTTTGATCATCTTCTCGACTTGCTCTTTGCGGAACTCGCGGCTGGCGTTCTCTTGGCCATCGGTTACCACCACCATAACCACCCTCGCAGGGCGATCTGCTTCAGCGAGTTGGCTGAGGCCGCTTTCCAAGTCGGTGATGCCGCGACCCATGGCATCTAGCAAAGGGGTAGAGGCCCGCGGCACATAGGTCTCGCGGGTTAGCTCGGGAACTTCGGCGATGGGCTTGAAACGGTGGATAACTTCGTAGGGATCCTGCGAGTCAAACTGAACCAAAGTGAGGGTGGCAAACCCTGGCTCTGCCCTTTGCTATGGTCACCGGCCTCCTGTAGGAAATCTAACTTGGGACTTCTGCCAGCGACCCGTTTGTGAAGGATTCTGTGCAACTATTTGCAAAGGTTATCAGCTTGATGGGCTTTGATAAATCCTTGTCGGCGCAGAGCCCTGAGAGAGTATCTTGAAGCGTCAAACGGCAGTGAAACCGCTCATTGCGCGGATCCCTGCCTTCCCTTTCCCGGGGAGAGAGGAACTGGGAGACGGTCTCAAACTTGTCTGAAATGACCGCAAAACCCTCTAAAAGCCCAGCCCATCTGCTCCTGAGGTCACCGTGCCTTTTTCTGGGTCTAGGGTGACGATGGCGCCGTCGCGGATGAGGCGCGTAGCATCCTTAACTCCCACCAGCACCGGCACCCCTAACCGCAGACCGATCACCGCCGCATGGGAGGAGGCCCCATCTTCTTCGGTGATCACCCCGGCCGCCTGTTTGATCGCCTCCACATAGTTGGCATCGGTAGCGCGAGCAACCAGGATGTCGCCGGCAGTGATCTTGCTGGCATCGAGGCTAGATCTGAGGATGCGGGCCGGGCCGCTGACAGTGCCTTTGCCAAACCCTCTGCCTTTGGCCACCACTGCCTTGACTACCTCTACCTTAATCAGATCGGTGGAGCCGGATACGCCTGGCAAAGTGCCGGCGCTGAGCACCACCAAGTCGCCATCCTTAAGCAAGCCTTCTTCCTGAGCCACGTTGATGGCGGCCTGAAAGGTCTGGCGGGTGGTAGGCAAATCCATGACCAACAAGGGCCGTACCCCCCACACCAACTGCAGTTGCCGCGCCACCTCTACATGAGGAGTTACAGCCAAGATCGGGGTGCGCGGGCGAAACCGGGAGACATTGCGAGCCGTAGCCCCGGTTTTGGTCAGGGTCATCACCGCCACCGCATCCAACTCCTGGGCAATCTCCCCTACGGCGCGGCTGATTGAGTCGGTGACCAGGGTTTTGGGCCGGGGCGAGCCATTGCCACCGGGGCTGCCGTTATTTTGACTCAGCTCCTGCAGGGTGAGGGTGCGCAGGTGTTGGCGGCGATCGACATAGATCGGGCTGAAGTAATCCCGTTCGATGCGCACAGCAATGCGGGCCATGGTCGCCACCGCCTCGACGGGATATTTGCCTACCGCCGTCTCGTTGGAGAGCATGACGGCATCGGTGCCGTCCAAAATAGCATTGGCCACATCCGAGATCTCGGCCCGAGTGGGACGAGGGCTGTGGGCCATGCTGTCCAGCATTTGGGTAGCGGTGATCACCGGGATCCCCAGGCAGTTGGCCATGGCAATGATCCGCTTCTGCAAAATCGGCACCTCTTCCGCCGGCAGCTCTACGCCCAGATCTCCCCGCGCCACCATTACCCCGTCGCTGAGGGCCAGGATCTGGGGCAGTTGTTGGATGGCCTCGTGTTTTTCGATCTTGACAATGATAGGAACCCGCTTGCCGACAGCGGCCATCAGTTCCCGCAGCTCCAGCACATCCGAGGGATCCCGCACAAAGCTGAGGGCCACCCAGTCCACCCCTTGGTTGAGGCCGAAGTAGAGGTCTTCTTTGTCTTTTTCGGTAACGGCGCGGATGCTGAGGCGCACGCCGGGGAAGTTCACCCCCTTGTTGTCGGAGAGGGTGCCGCCGACAATGGTGCGGCAGAAGAGCTCCCCCGCCTCGGGATCCACCGCCTCCACCCGCATCTCCACCCGACCGTCGTCGAGGAGGATCGTCGCCCCTTCCGGCACCTCTTGGGCTAGCTTGTCGTAGGTGACCCAACTGCGCTCCTGGGATCCCAAAATGGGCTTGCTGGTCAACACGAAGGGATCCCCGCTCCTAAGGGTGATCGAGCCTTCGGCGAACTTGCCGAGGCGAATTTTGGGCCCCTGCAGGTCTTGCAAAATGGCGACCTGGATGCCGAGGTCCATAGCGGTTTGGCGGATGAGGCGGATGTTGCGGCGGTGCAGGTCGTGATCCCCATGGGAGAAGTTGAGGCGAAGGGTGGTTGCCCCTTGCAGGATCATTTCCCTTAGGATGGCGGGGTTGGAGCTGGCAGGGCCGATAGTGGCAACAATTTTGGTGCGTCGAAAAGACTCGCTCGAATGCATGGCAATCTTTACCAAGGGAGAGCAGCCCAGATTGTTTCCCCACACAGGGATCCCCTTGATACGATAACCCGTTTTGACACTTCCGGCCTTAAGTGGAAGCAGCCCGGAAACAGACTCTTAAAGGCGTTGTCAAAGCGCCTCTGCTGACTTTCCACAGACAAAGTCCAAAGGTTGCCGTTACTTCGTATTCGTCGCCGCATGGGCGTCGGCGTTGATGAGCCAACCCTCTGGGGTTCTAAACAGCTCACACTTACCTGCTTTTTCCAGCCTTTTTTACCGCTTCTAGGCAGAAAATGCCATCTTGGGCCTCGACTGGAATGTGTCGCTGCGCATCCGCGGAGAGCAGATCCTCCTCGTGGAGATGGGTGGCAGCATCAACTGGATTTCCCTGCCTCAGTCGCTCACCAGCCGCTGCCGAGAGTGCTGGCGATCGTGCCAAGTGAGAGAAACGGTCTCCATCTGGCCAGGGATCCCACCTGGCGGCTCAACCAGCAGCTCCGTTACTGCAATAACCGCCGGCTCCTCGCCCAAAGCGTGTCGGCCTTCGCTCATCTCAGAGACTCCAGATATTGGCTGAGGTCTTCTTGCAGGCGGGAGAACTCCACTTCAATAGAAAGGCGCAATGCCCCTGTTTTCAACATTACTAACACCTTGGCGGCGTGGGGGCCGGGCCAGATATTGGGATTGCAGAACATCTCCAGGTACAAGTTTGGGGCGGCATGGTGAAACTCAATCGGCGCCTGGGGCTGGCGTTGGGGGCCGCTTGCCCCCACTTTGAGCCGCTCCACAAGGGTTTGCAAAGCCCTGTGCCACTCCCGCGCCCCCTCTGCCGAAAGCGGGAAGCTGGCCGACCCGGTTGCGAAGTTGAGGGCAAACTGAGGAGAATAGGTAGTCATAGAAGCCCGTACCTTCGGCAAGCATTCTCTGGAGGGCAGCGTTGGACAATAACAGTATCTTACGTCAGCTCTTACTAATGGGCGTGGGCACCACCGCTCTGCTCGCGGAGCAGTTGAAAAAGGCTGCTGACGAGCTGGTGCAGAAAGGTCAGCTCAAGCCAGAAGAGGCCTCCAACGTCATCAACAACCTGCTCAACCAGGTGAAATCCGAGCAGAGCAACCTGGAGTCTTACGTGCAGCGGCAGGTGCGCAACGTCCTGCAGGATTTGGGTGTTCCTCGCCAATCGGAAATGGACGAGCTGCGCGGGCGGCTGGATCGGCTGGAGCGGCAGGTGCGCAACCTGGAAAACCAAGTTTACCGCCGCTAGCCGAGCTGGATGGTTCGTTTCTGGCGCTTGGCTTGCCCCCTCGGCCAAGCAGAGTTGGGCAAGGGATCCCAGGCTATACCCTGCAAAACTCTGAAGCCAATTCCCAGCTTTTGAGTCCAGAAGGTCACTGCAATTCCCATGCCAAGCGAAGTTTTGACCATCACGGGCCGCGGGATCCCGCTGGTGGGCAACGACATCGACACTGACCGGATTATCCCGGCCCGTTTCTTGAAGTGCGTTACCTTTGAGGGCTTGGGCCAGCATGTATTTGCCGACGACCGGGCCCAGAATCCCGGCCAGCATCCCTTTGACCTGCCTCAGTACCAGGGGGCAGAGATCTTGCTGGTCAACGCCAACTTTGGCTGTGGCTCCAGCCGGGAGCACGCCCCCCAAGCCCTGGCCAAGTGGGGGATCCGCGCCCTCGTCGGCGAAAGCTTTGCCGAGATCTTTTTCGGCAACTGCCTGGCCTTGGGGATCCCCTGCGTCACGGCGCCCGCCAGCGTGATCCAAGCCCTGCAAGGGGCGGTGGCCGAGAATCCACAGCTCCGGTTGACGCTGGATGTGCTCAACAAACAGGTGTGCTGGGAGGATAGAACCGCTGCTGTCGAGATCCCACAGGGGGCCTGGCAGATGCTGGTGCAGGGGACGTGGGATGCCACCGGACAATTGCTGGCCGCCCGGGAGCGGATTCAAGAGGTAGCTGCTTCCTTGCCCTATTTGCGATGGCAGCGGGTCAGGTGAGCAGGTTTCTTCCCCCCACTACTCACCTGTGGCTGGGCAGCGCCGACCCCGATTTTCTGGATCTGGCGAGGCGGGAAATTGCGGCAGCGGATCCCGAGGCCGTCTTTCAGCCTTTGCCGGAGGCACCTGGCCTAGTGCGGGTGTGCAGCCAGCGCTCGTTTGCCGACCTTGCCCAGGCCTGGCAGGCTAACCCGCCCATTTTTTTGCGCCACATCTGCCCCATCCACCAAGAGCGACAGCTCGACGAGATCTCCCTGCTGCGCCTCGATCAAAACCTCTTGGCGGCCATCGACCCTGCCCTCAGCTTTTCGGTACAGACGCGCCGGTTTGGCAAGCTCAACGTCAAGCCCTTCCAGGTTAACGCAGCCCTGGCCGAACAGGTGATGGCGACGGTGGGATCCCCTCTGCAGGTCAAGGATCCCCAGCAGGTGATCTCGGTGGTGCTCCTGGCCAGCTCGACAGGGCTCCGGGCTTGGCTGGGCCTGTCGCTGGCGGCGCAAAACCTCTCCACCTGGGCCGGCGGCGTCCACCGCTTTCGCCGCGATCCCGACCAGATCAGCCGAGCGGAGTTTAAGCTGCTGGAGGCCATCCAGGTGTTTCGCGTCCCTTTGCAACCAGGGGGACGGGCCTTGGATCTGGGGGCGGCGCCGGGGGGCTGGTCGCGCATTTTGCGCCTGCATGGCCAGCAGGTGACGGCTGTGGATCCGGCGGAGCTGGACGAGCGCCTCCGCCACGATGCCGGCATTTGTCACCATCGCCTCAGCGCCCAAGCCTATCTGGCCCGCTGTCCAGGTCAGTTTCACCTCATCCTCAACGACATGCGCATGGATGGCCGTGCCTCTGCCCATCTGATGGCGGCTTTTGCCCCTCATCTGGAGCCGCAGGGGGCAGCCGTGATGACCCTAAAGCTCCCCCACCAGCATCGCCTGCGGGTGCTCCGCCAGACCCTAGACATCTTGGGCAGCGCCTTCCCGGTGGTGAGGGCGCGCCACCTGTTTCACAACCGCAGCGAAATTACCCTCTACCTGCAAAAAGGGATCCCGGCCCCTCACTCTTCCACCACCTGAATTTCCCGGCGCAGCACCTTCTCGCGAATGGACTCCAGCAAGCTCATCTCTTCCGGGGAGATTTTGCCATCGGCCCGGATGGCGGCGATGATTTGATCCACCTCGCTGCGGGTTAACTTCTTATCTTCCAGAGCTTGCTCCACCAGCACCTGCAGTTGGGAAAACTCCATAAAACCACTGCTCCTCTGGGCTTAACCGGTCTTCTCACTTCATCCAGGCTATCTGCGCCCATTCCGATCCCCGGCAGGCGCAAGATTCTCTTCAGGTCAGGTATTCTGAAGAAAATGTAAAAGCCTAGGAGAAAACGACCTCATGGCTGGCCCAACTCTCAAGAGCACTGAGCACGACTGCGCCACTCTTTGCCGAGATGGCTGTGTCTTGGGCGACGCCTGCCCCCACCGAGAGGCGGCTCGTCAAGCAGTGGCCTTCGTCATGAACACCGACTGGGAGACGCTGATGCGGATCGCCGAATCCAGGAACCTACCCAAGGATCCCCCCCAAGCAGAGGTGGATCCCCTGCAGTTTTTGGAGAACTACCGCCTGGGCGGCTAGCTAACAGCTCGGCAACAAATCCCAGTGCAGAATCCAGGTGCTTTGAGCCATACTAATTAAATGGGGTCGAATGCCTGGGTTGTATGGTTTGGCCCTGGGTTGTCTTCGGCTTGGTTCTCATTGCTGCCGAGCTGTTTTTGCCGGAGTTGGTGGCCGGGCCGGCGGGTGTGGCTGCCCTAGGGGCTGCTCTTTTGGCCTATTGGGGGTGGCCAGTTTGGGCCCAGTTCTCGGCCTGGATTGTGCTCTCCCTTGGGTTGATCGTTCTCAGCCGGCGTCTGCTGCCCTCTACTTCAACTCAGCTGGAAGATCTCCTGAAGGAATCGCGAGAAGCGCGGGCAGTTACGGCCATTCCGCCGGGCAAGCGGGGTCGGGTCTCCTATCTCGGCTCCACCTGGAATGCCAAGTGCAGCGTCCCCGACCTGGAGATCCAGCCTGGGCAAGAGCTCTACGTGGTCGATCGCCAAGGCAATACCCTGATCGTGATGCCGATGCAGATGCTCAAGTCTTGAGGGGGATCAGAGGCTTGGCTGCGACTCACTGGACAGGCTCTTTTGAAGAAACACCTGAGGAGTCGGGGAATCTCTGCGAAGGCGAACAAGAAGCTCGCCCTCAGTCCACCGTACTCGGCTACCCATCCCAACAGGTCTAGCAGGTTCTAAGTAGAAGATGCCGTTGGCGGTGGGGGGATAGAGGGCGGGGCTCCCGCGGTTTCTGGCTGAACGCTGGGGAGGCCTTCCCTACAGGCGGCGCAACAATTCCCAACAACAGGCCGGTATCGGTTTCGGCCCAGGCCTTCCCGCTCCCCTCGACAAGGCCAGCCAACCCAGATCTCAGCCGACGGCCACGCTCGCAGGGGAGCGCGGGATCCCTTGCAGCAGCCGCTCCATCTCCGCCTGCAAATCCTGGGTTAGAGCTTGTACGGCTTGCCGGCGGTTGGCCTGGTAGGCGGGCCAGCGCTCCGAAACCGAGAGGGGATCGCCGATGCTGAAACGGGCCAGCCGCGGCCCCAACCTGGGGGGGGCAGCGCCGACGGCGTTTTTGCCTTTGATCCAGGCCAACAGGTTCCACAGCCGCAGGGCGGTTTCGGCCAGTTCCTCCAAACTGGGTTGCTCCGGCAGGGGACGCACGGCAAACACCATCAGGGTCTCCACCAGGCGCATGTGCCAGAGGTGGAAGCTGGCCTCAGAGGCGACGCGATTGGCCAACCCCTTCTCCACAGCCGAAAGCGCCGCAATATCAGGGATATCTTCCCGGTAGATCCAGGCCCAGCCTGCCTGTTCGATGCGATGCCGCCGCTCGATCAAGTCTCCCTGGGGCTGCAGGCCAAAGTGCTGCTCGGCCACGCGCAGGGCCAGATCCGATAGGCTTTGCAGACGTGCCAACAGATCCCCTCCCCCTTTCAGGCTGACCCGCGCCGCGTCGGGCAAAGCTGGGGCGTAGAAGCGCTCGTAAAAACGCTCCATCACCTGAATCAGATGCTCGGCCAGGCGGAGCAGGCGGGCCATCAAAAACCCTTTGCCGACATGGGCCGAGCGCGTGGCCGGGAGCTTGCAATCCGCCTCCATGCGGCGGAGCAACCTGTCCAGCGCCAGGCTGGGATCCCTCAAGTAGGAGTAGCGGAGGCCCACCGGCAAGATCAGCACCTCCTCCGGGCGCCCCGCCTTGTGCAGATCCTCCACCGCCCAGAAACTCATTTGGGCCACCCCCGGCTCCAGCGGGTTGAGCAGCCCACTCATGCCGTTGATTGTCCCTTCGGGAGCCACCGCCAGGGGGTACGGGCCTGACACAAACTGCTCGCGAGAGCTCTTCAGCCCTGCCCGATCCAGACGGCCCCGCAAAATCGGGATCCCGCCCAGCCGGGGAAGCCCCCAGCGGCCAATGAAGCCCAGCCATAGGGGCAGGCCGCGGTCGTAGACAAACAAAACATGGGGACGCTGCCGCAGGCGGATCCCCTGTTGTCGAGCTACCTGAGGCAGAAGATGGGAAAACAGGTACATCAAGCAGGGGGGATCGTCGAGGGTGGGGTGGCGAAAGGCTACCAACAGGCGAATCTTGCCTGCCTCAAATTGCTGATAAAGCTGGGCCAAACGCTCGCCCCCCTCCACCTCAACGCGCGGGATCCCCTTGGCCCAGCGCAACCACAAGGGCAAACCCGCTTGCGCCAAACGAACTACCCAAGGCGTCAATCGCGGCGGCAGAAACTTGAGAGGAGGTTGAACAGTCTGGTACATAGGGATCTTCAGATCTAGGGTTGGCGAAGTCAATAAACCCAAGCTTCGGATCCCATCTTAAGGAGGGTTTGGAAGAGAGAAAGCCCTGCAGTGACAGTTTCTCAACTGGATTCCCTTGCCCAACTCCAGAAGAGGTTCAAGCTCCTGTTGTTTTTTTCCTGCGGCTCCGCGTCTTTTTGGGGGCAGCTTCTTCGTTCGAGGTTGAGTCCTCCATCACCTGACCGTTGAGCACTTGCTTGAGGTGAATGTGCTTATAGCCCAACTGAATCTCAAACTCATCGCCGGGCTTGAGATTCATTTTTTCGGTGTAAGCGGACCCGATGATGATCTGACCATTCTTGTGAACGCTCACGCGAAAGGTTGGCTCGCGACCGCGCCTGTCACGCTTGGCAGTTGGACTGAGGCTCAGACCTTTTGCCGCCAGCACCGCATCATAAAACTCATTTAAGTTGACGCGGAGCTTGTTGGTCTTGGTCATGGTTACGTAGCCACAGCGCTTTGCCGTCTCGCGGCGCGGAAGATGGCTCAACGCTTCTACCTTCTGCAGGAGAGCCTTTCCGGTTAAAGGTTGTGGTGGTATGTCCAACATTTTCTAATGCCCTACAGTCCTCTCCAGGATCATAACCTCCTGGCGTACTTCTGCAACCAAAAGTTGGGGACTCTTTTCGAGGCCACATTTTTCTCCTACTACTTGAAGTGGTTCTCTAAAGGAGAAAGGCTCTCCTCAATAGGCGTTCAATCGGTGTTCTTGCCGTGGTAAAAGGTGAGGGGGGAGCAGGGACTCAAGCGCGGAGGGGGGCTGCAGCTTTTGTTTTGATGGCGCCAAAGGCTAGAGAATCGGTATGGCTCTTCGGCGCGCTGGGTGCTTCGGCAGAGAGGCCAGAGGGATCCGCAGAATCGGGGGAAGAGAAGTGGGCCAGGCCAGGATTGGCGATGATAAAGTCGCGCCAACCAGACTAGATCTGTTCCTCCGATTCCCACCCCTCTGCCGCCCTAAACCCCCAAGACAGCTTCTCCGAACTTCAGCAAAAGGGGCTGGAGTTGTTTTGCACAACGGGTCGGAAAGATAGCCAAAGCAAGCCTGCGGCCCAATGCCATCACCTACAGGGCCAGTAAGGGATTTCGGGCTTCTCGGCGGGAGCCGGCGACGCCACGGGCGTTTTTTTTTCGCCGTTCGACGGGCGCGGGCGACGCAGGCCGCTAGCAGCCATTTCAAGACTGGCCGATGGCAGTAAGGGCTGGAGCGAAATGGGAGGGACAACTCAGCCGGATCCCAAGCGCTTGGCCACCTGGGAAGGAAGCTGGGCCAGCGGGATCCCCTCTAGGATCTCTGCCGCAAAGGCGTAGGTGAGGAGTTGCCTGGCCTGGGCTTGGGGAATGCCGCGGCTTTGCAGATAGAAGATCTCTTCCGCCTCCAGTTGGCTGACGGTGGCTCCGTGGGCGCATTTGACGTTGTCGGCAAAGATCTCCAGTTGGGGCCGGGTATCCACCCGCGCCTTGAGGCTCAACAGCAGGTTGCGGTTGGTCTGGGCGGCGTCTGTCAGTTGGGCTGCTTGGCTCACCAGGATCCGCCCGCTGAAGACCGCGCGGGCCGCCTCGTCCACGATGCACTTGTGCAGTTGGCGGCTGCTGCCGTGGGGCGCTTGATGGAGCAAGCGGGAGTGGGTGTCGCTGTGCTGGGATCCCTTCACCAGGGTCAGCCCCTGCAGCTGGGTGTGGGCCTGGGGCTCCACCTGGACAAGCTCCAGGTTGTGGCGGGAAAACTGGGATCCCCACTGGATGGCCTGCAGCCGGTAGTGGCTGTCGCGGCCCTGGCGCACGGCAGTCTGGTTGATGTGAAAAGCCTGGGATCCCTGCCGCTGCAGGATCACATGGTGTAGACGGGATCCTTCGGCCAGGGCGATCTCGGTAACAGCGTTGCCGAAGGGGATCCCTGCCCCCCACGAGACGTGGTCTTCGATGAGGGTGAGGGAGCTGTGGGCCTGCAAAGCCACCAGACAGCGGGGCTGGGCCAGAACCGCCTCTCCTTCAGAGGCCACCGTCACCCAGAGCAGGTGCAAGGGCGGCAAAACTTCCTGCTGGGGTGGCAGCTCGATTTGGATCCCGTCGGCCAGATGGGCGGTGTTGAGGGCGCTGAAGACATCGACCTTGGCGATGGTTTGCAACAATCCAGGGGCAGACTGGCTCAGAGGAGCTATTCGCAGGGCCGACGGCAGGCCGCTCAAGTCAGAAAGCTGGGGGGCAAAGTAGCCGTTGACGAACACCGCATAGCTGTGACGGCTCTCCGGCCACAGCCAGGGCTCCAGGGTGGCCCGCTCCAGACCCAGATCCCCAGGGCCGGCCAGGCGAAAGGCATGGGCCACTAGCGGCGAGAGGTCGCTGTATTTCCAGTCTTCCTCGCGGGGGGTGGGGATCCCCAGCTCCGCCAGTTGGGCGCGGGCCTGCTGCCTCAGGGTGGTATGGGGATCTTCTACCTCCGGGATTTGGCGGAGGAGGTGCTCCAGAAAGGAGTGGCCAAAGCGCTCAGCCCTCTCGGAGGGGTTGCTCATCGCGCCTCCTCCTTGAGCCAGTCGTAGCCCCGCTCTTCCAGCTCCAGCGCCAAGGTCTTATCGCCGCTGAGGACGATGCGCCCGCCTTCCATCACATGCACATAGTCGGGGGTCACATACTCCAGCAGGCGCTGGTAGTGGGTAATGAGGAGCATGGCCTTCTCAGGGCCGGCCAGTTGGTTGATGCCCTGGGCAACGACGCGCAGGGCGTCGATGTCCAGGCCGGAGTCCGTCTCGTCCAAAATGGCCAGCGTCGGCTCCAGCACAGCCATCTGCAGGATCTCGTTGCGCTTTTTCTCGCCGCCGGAAAACCCTTCGTTGACGGAGCGCTCCAAAAAAGCGGGATCCATCTTGACAATGCTCAGCTTTTCCCGCACGAAGTCGTCAAACTCGAGGGGATCCATTTCCGGCTGATCCCGGTATTTCTGCCGGGCGTTGTAGGCAGCCCGCAGAAAATCCAAGTTGCTCACCCCCGCAATCTCAATGGGGTACTGAAAGGCCAAGAAGATCCCGGCCCAGGCCCGCTCCTCCGGCTCCATGGCCAAGAGATCCTTGCCCAAATAGAGGATCTCGCCCCCTGTTACCCGGTAGTCGGGGTGACCGGCCAAGATCTTGGAGAAGGTGCTTTTCCCAGAGCCATTGGGCCCCATGATGGCGTGGATCTCGCCGGCGCGGATTTCCAAGTTTACCCCCTTGAGGATAGGAGTGCCGTCGATCTCGGCCGTGAGATCGCGAACGGAGAGGATGACAGGGCTGTTTTCCCGGATCATGTCAGCAGTTGCTCTCGAATCGATGACAGCTTGGCGCCTAGGAGTTCCCCCCAGCGCCGCTCCCCAAAATCTAGCTGCGCCAGACCCCTCGGCAATGGACAACAGGCAGGATCCCTTGCCAAGGATCTAGCCAACGGATCCCTCTAGCTTCAGGCTCAGCAGCCGATCCGCCTCGACGGCAAACTCCATCGGCAGTTGGTTGAACACCTCGCGACAGAAGCCGCTGATGATCATGGACACGGCGTCTTCTGTGGAGATACCGCGCGACTGGAAGTAGAACAGTTGCTCTTCTCCGATCTTGGAAGTTGAGGCCTCGTGCTCGACCTTGGCGGTGTGGTTTTGCACCTCAATGTAGGGGAAGGTGTTGGCGCTGCACTGATCCCCAATCAACAGGGAATCACACTGGGAAAAGTTGCGGGCGCCCTCTGCCTTGGGCCCAATTTTCACCAGGCCGCGATAGCTGTTTTTCGAGTGCCCTGCCGAGATGCCTTTGGAGATAATTCTGCTGCGGGTGTTGCGGCCGATGTGGATCATCTTGGTGCCCGTGTCGGCCTGCTGGTAGTGGTTGGTGAGGGCCACTGAGTAGAACTCGCCCACCGAGTTTTCCCCCACCAACACACAGCTTGGATACTTCCAGGTGATGGCCGAGCCGGTCTCCACCTGCGTCCAAGAGATCTTGGAGTTGGCCCCCTGACAGAGGCCGCGCTTGGTCACAAAGTTGTAGATGCCGCCTTTGCCGTTTTCGTCGCCGGCATACCAGTTCTGCACCGTCGAGTACTTGATCTCGGCATTGTCCAGGGCGATCAGCTCCACCACCGCCGCGTGCAGTTGGTTGGTGTCGAACATGGGGGCGGTGCAGCCTTCCAGATAGCTAACGTAGGATCCCTCGTCGGCAATGATCAGGGTGCGCTCGAACTGGCCCGACTCGCCGTTGTTGATACGAAAATAAGTGGAGAGCTCCATCGGGCAACGCACCCCTTTGGGCACATAGACAAAGGAGCCATCGCTAAACACCGCCGAGTTCAGCGCCGCGTAGTAGTTGTCGGCAATGGGCACCACCGTGCCCAGGTACTTGCGCACCAGCTCAGGGTACTCCCGCAGCGCCTCCGACATGGAGCAGAAGATGATCCCTTCCTTGGCCAGCTTCTCCCGGAAGGTGGTGGCCACCGAGACGCTGTCGAAAATGGCGTCCACCGCCACGTTGGCCAGCCGCTTCTGCTCTGACAAAGGGATCCCCAACTTCTCAAAGGTTTCCAGCAGCACCGGATCCACTTCGTCCAGGCTTTTCTTCTTCTGCTGCACCTTGGGGGCCGAGTAGTAGACGATGTTCTGGTAGTCGATGGGGGGGTAGGTGACGTTTGGCCAGGTGGGCTCGCTCATCTTCAGCCACTGGCGGTAGGCCCGCAGCCGAAACTCCAGCATGAAGTCCGGCTCCCCCTTCTTGGCCCAAATTTGCCGGATGATGTCCTCGTTTAGGCCTTTGCCGATGGACTCAGAAGGGATGTCGGTAACAAAGCCGTACTTGTAGGGCTGGCTAATGAGGGTGCGGACGCTCGTAGACATGGATGGCTCTTGGTTAGGGACAGGGTCAAGACAGACGGCCAACTAAAACAACACGGTTGTTGCTTAACTAACCCTCAGGTTACTGTAGCAATGATCCCCTTGTCAAAGTAGCTGTGCTGGCAGCGGCAGCCGAGTGAACCCAGTCTAACCAGGAGGGCGAGGGTGGAGAGCGCGCACAAGATCACCGGGCGGTTCACGCAGCCCCTTTCCAGCAAGCAGGCCATCCTAGTCTATTTGCGCAAGGCGGGGCAGGCCACCGCCCAGACTCTGGCAGAGCACTTGGGCATTTCTCCCCAAGCCATTCGCCGCCACCTCAAGGATCTAGAGGCGGAGGGGCTGATCCACCACGTCGCTCAAGCCAGTGGCCTGGGCCGCCCCCAGCACTTCTATCAGCTTAGCCCCCAAGGGGAAGCGCAATTCCCCACAAGCTACGACGAGTTTGCCCTGGGCCTGCTCAATACGCTGGCCGAAACCCTGGGATCCGAACAGATGGGATCCCTGCTCCAGCAGCAGTGGCAGCGCAAAGCCCAAGAGTACCAAGCCCAGATGGGATGCGGATCCCTGGCCAAGCGGCTGGAGCGCTTGGTGCAGTTGCGCCAGGCAGAAGGCTACATGGCGGAGTACTACCCCTACCCCAACCACCTGGCTGCGGCCAGGGCAACAGAAGGCGCTGAGCAGTATGCCGAGCAATACGTATTGGTGGAGCACCACTGCGCCATCGCCCAAATTGCCCAGCGTTTTCCCAGCGTCTGCGGCCACGAGCTGGAGATGTTTGCCGCCGCCCTGCCCGACTGCCGGGTAGAGCGCCTCACCTGGCAGGTGAACGGAGAACACCAGTGCGGCTACTGGATTGCCAGGATGGGATCCCCTCCTAGACCCAGCCACGAGTAGCAGTAGGTGGCGGCTTCGGAAGACAGGCAAGAGCAGCTATAGCTCTGGCCGTGCAAGGGCCATGGGTCAGTTGGCTCAAGTCCGCCTTTGAGCAGTATTTCCTAGCCAAGATGCGCTGGGGGTGGGCGGTGCCTTGGTTTGAGCGCCTCAGTTTGCAGGGGGTGGGGCTCTCATAGAGCCCATCTCCAAGCCATTGGGAGATTTGGTCTTTCCTTAGCCTCTTTCTCTCGTCACTCTCAAGTTAGGCCTTGGACACTTGCACTATGGAAACTCAAGTCGGCAGGTTGCACCAACAAAGGTTTTCCGGCTGGAGCTGGGGCCACCTGGGCTGGGCGCTGCTGTTCCTCTCGCTAGGGGGGCTGGGCGGCTGGCTGCTGGGATCCCAAAGCCGGCCCGGTCCAGGGGTAGCCGCTTCGGAGCTTCCCGTCAGCGAGACGGAGTCCTTGGAAACCGCCAAGGCCGCCCCGTTGGCCACGATGGAGGTCAAGCCTCGGGAAATCGGCCAAGAGCGGATTCTGGTGGGCAGCCTAGAGGCTGTGGAGCGCACCTCCCTCAGCAGCCGCATTGTGGGCCGAGTTCTGGAGCTGCCGGTTCAGGAGGGGCAGCAGGTGGCGGCCGGATCCCTGATTGCCCGTCTGGATGTCAGCGATGTGCAGGCCGCCCAGCAACAGGCCCAAGCAGGCCTTCTGGCCGCCCAGGCAGGGGTGAGGGGAGCGGAAGAAGCCTTGCGCCAGGTGCAAGCCCAGAAGCAGCAGGCGGAAGCGGAGCTGCAGGAGGCCCGTTTGCACCAAGAACGCATGCAGAAGCTGCACGCCGAAGGGGCCGTGGCCCAAGCCCAGGTGGATCAGGCCAATACGCGGGTAGCCGTGCTCTTGGGCCGGCTGGCCCAGCTCGAGGCCGGGATCCAGCAGGCCGAACAGGGATTGACCCAAGCGCGGGCCCAGCTTGCCCAGGCCAAAGGCCGGATCCCTGAGGTGCAGGCGGCCATGGCCCAGGCGCAGGCGGGGGTGGCACAAGCCCAAGCCAACCTGGCCTACGGAACCCTGGTTGCCCCCTTTGCCGGCGTCGTCACCCGCAAGTATGTGGAGGTAGGGGCTTTGGCGGGGCCGGGCCAGCCGATAGTGGAGCTAGAAAGCAGCGAGCGGCTGCGGTTTTCCGTGGCTGTGCCCGAATCGCTGGCCGGCCAGATCCGGGTGGGACAAGGGGTGCCCATCAGCATCGACAGCCTCAACCAAACCGTGGAGGGAGCCATTCGCCAAATCATCCCCAGCGCCGATCCCAGCTCGAGAACCGTGGAAGTCAAGGCGGAGATCCCTCCGCTCCCCGGAGCCATGCCGGGCATGCTGGGCCGTCTGAAGTTGGCAGGAGAAACCCGCCAAGCCCTGCTGCTGCCCCAGACAAGCCTGGTAGAACAGTTCGGCCTGACGGGCGTGTATCGGCTGGCGGACGGCAAGCCGCTGTTTACGCCGGTGGCGGTGGGATCCCGCTATGGGGATCTGGTGGAGATCCACGCCGGGCTGCAGCCTGGAGACGAGGTGAGCCAGGAAGCGGCTGCCGTTCGGGCCGGATCCTTCTGAAGCCTGTTTTCTGGGACAGAAGCCCAGAGTCCTGCTGACTGTCTTGGTTTCCGCCGGGCTTGCGGGGCTTTCGCCGCTGCGGCCCTGTCAGGCTGAGGCAGCGGCAGGAAGTTCCTAGTTGCCCTGAAGCTTTTCTCCTCGCACCGCTTGCAACAGCGTCGCAGAGCGATGGCTACGGGGCGGGCAAGCCTCTTGAGCTGGGTGGGGGAAAGCCGTCCTCTGGGCTGCGCCCGGGGAACCCTGGGAGCGACCCAGAACCTGAGCCCGTCTTGGCAAATCCAGTTTCTTTTTGGGTATACTTCCGCTATACTCATCTCGTACAGATTCCGAGTTCCTTCCCCTGAAGATGATCTTGCGCGCTCCCTTTTTTGGCTACTTTACCTTTCCCTGGCAGCGACCAGGGCGGAAGGGTGGCGCGTAAACTATAAAGCCTAGGTTTACCTGAGTCAGTCCTGAAGCCCTGAGCCCAGTGCCAGGGCTTTTTTGATGGCTCGACAGCTCAATCCCTCACTTGCCCATTCCTTGGACACAATGAAGGACAGTTCTATGCCCCCCCAAACCGACAACTGCAACATCCAAGAGGTGACTCCCTTGATTGCCCCTGCTGCTGTCAAGGCCAAGCTGCCGCTGACGGAAACGGCAGCCCAAGTGGTGCTCTCCACGCGGCAGGCCATTCGCGACATCATCCACGGACGGGATCTCCATCGCCTGGTGGTGATCGTCGGCCCCTGCTCCATCCACGATCCGGAAGCGGCCTTGGAGTACGCCCACCGCCTCAAGCGGGTGGCCGACCGAACCCGCGAGCACCTGGTGATCGTGATGCGCACCTATTTTGAGAAGCCGCGCACCACCGTGGGCTGGAAGGGGTTGATCAACGATCCCCACCTGGATGGCTCCTGCGACATTGCCACCGGCTTGCAACTGGCCCGCTCCATCCTGCTGCAGATCAACGAGCTGGGCCTGCCCTGTGCCACCGAGATGCTGGATCCGGTGACCCCTCAATACACCGCAGACCTGGTGAGCTGGGCGGCCATCGGCGCCCGAACCATCGAAAGCCAGACCCACCGGGAAATGGCCAGCGGCCTCTCCATGCCCGTGGGCTTCAAAAACGGCACCGACGGGCGGCTGGAAATTGCCCTCAACGCCATCTTGTCTGCCAGCCACCCCCACAGTTTTCTGGGCATTGGCCAAGACGGCATGACGGCCTTGGTGAAAACCACCGGCAACCCGGATCGGCACATCGTGTTGCGCGGCGGCGGCGGCAGAACCAACTACGGCCCGGAAGATGTGGCGCGGGCGGCGTTGCTGATGAAGGATCAAGGGATCCCGCGCTCGGTGATGGTGGACTGCTCCCACGACAACTCACAGAAGGACTACCGCCGGCAGGGATCCGTCTGTCGGGCGGTGCTACAGCAGTACCAAGCGGGGCAGCGGGCCTTGATGGGGCTGATGCTGGAGAGCAACCTCAACCCGGGCAAGCAAACCTGGCAGGAAGGGGCGCCGCTCCAGTACGGCGTTTCCATTACCGACGGCTGCATTGGCTGGGAAGAGACCGAAGACCTGTTGCAGGAGATGGCGGCGGTCGTAGCAGGGAAAACCTTGGCTCTGAGCCATTGAGGCGGGGGCCAGCCTTCTGAAAAATCCCCGAACTCCCCTCTCCCTCTGGGAGAGGGGCCGGGGATAGGGACAACTGCTGCCAGAGCGTCAGACGGGATCCAAGACTTAGAAAGGGGTACGCCGGCAAAGCTAAGATCCGATTAACCCAGTTCCGTTCCCTGCTCCCGCAGCGGGCAGGGTGGGTCAACCTGGAAGCTGTTGATGCCTAAAACCTCTTCTGACCCTGTGCCGACGCTACAACTGGCCTCGCCGACTTCTGCGGCCTGGATCGACCAAGCCATTCGTCACCTCGACCTTATCTTGTTGGATCACGCCAACTGCGAGAAAAAAGCGGCGGGCAACGCCCTTAGTTTTCTGTTTCGCTACCCGGCCAACGGGCGGCTGGTGGAAGCGCTGTCGCCGCTGGCGCGGGAGGAGCTGCAGCACTTTGAGCGGGTGCATCGCCACCTGCAACGGCTGGGGATCCCGATCAGGCCCCTCTCGGCTGCTCCCTACGCCAGCCGTCTCAACCAGCACCTGCGCCGCTCCGAGCCGGAGCACCTTTTGGACGCTTTGCTGGTGGCCGCCATCATCGAGGCCCGCAGCCACGAACGCCTGGGCCTGCTGGGGATCCACGCCCCCGACCCGGAGCTGCGGCAGTTTTACCTCTGGCTGGCGGCGGCTGAAGAGCGGCACTGGCAGTTGTATCTAGACCTGGCGCTGGAGCAGTTCCCCGCTGACGAGGTGCAGGAGCGGCTGGACACCCTGCTGCAGGTGGAAGCGGAGATTTTATCGACCCTTCACCCTGAGCCTCGTGTCCACAGCTAACCCATCCCCTTCCCGCGCAACCCCCATGTTCCAGGCAACGCGGCGGTGGTTGGCCCTCTGGTACACCGTGGTAACAGGGGTGTTTTTGTTGCTGTTTGCCGGCAGCTTCTACTGGTATGTGCAGTCAACCCTGATCGAGCGGGTGGACGACACGCTGGGCCATGTGGTGGAAATTGTCGAGCGCTCCCTGGTGGTGGACGAGAGCCTCTTGGATCCACAGCAGGCCCGCCAGAGCTTAGAGGCCAGCTTTCGGGATGATCCCAGCACCCTGGAGGACGACCACATCGACCTGGAGTGGTTTGATCCCCAGGGATCCCTCATCTGGTCCACGGTGCCCGGCGGCATCCCTGCCCCCCTGCTGACCGAGGGATCCCTGCACACCGCCCGCATCGCGCCTGGGTATTGGCTGCGCCAGTTCACCGAGCCGATCCTGGCCGGTGGGAAGCTGCTGGGGTATTTGCGGGTCAGCCACCCCTGGTTTGAGGTGAGCAAGCCGACACGCCAGCTCATTCGGGATCTCAGCCTCTGGGTAGTGGCCAGTTTGGCCTGTGTGGGGGGAATCGGCTGGCTGCTCTCCGGTTTGGCCATGCAGCCCATCCGCCAGTCTTACCAGCAGCTCAAGCAATTTACCGCCGATGCCTCCCACGAGCTGCGCAGCCCCTTGGCCAGCATTCAAACCACGGTACAGGTGGCTTTGGCCGATCCGCACCTGGACGCCGACACCCGCCAGCGCTGGCAGATGGTGGAGCGGCTGTGTTTGCGGCTGGGCCGCCTGGTGGACGACCTGCTGTTTCTGGCCCGCCACGACAGCGGCATGGTGCCTTTCCAGCCCCGCTGCTGTGCGCTGGATGCTCTGCTGCTGCAGGTGGTAGAGGAGTTGCAAGGGCTGGCCAACCAGAAAGGGATCCACCTCAAGCTGGACATTGTCACCCCCGACGAGGAAGCAGAGGGCTATCCCTTCGCCTTTTGGGGAGATGAAGACCTGTTGGCCCGCCTGTTCACCAACCTGATCGAAAACGCCCTTCTCCACACTCCCTCTGGCGGCGAGGTGCAGGTGCGCCTTAGGCAGCGGCTGCGCTCCGGATCCCCAGAACTGGTGCTTCAGGTGCAAGATAGCGGGCCGGGGATCCCACCCCAGGCGCTGCCCCACCTGTTCGACCGTTTCTACCGGGTGGATCCGGCCCGCAGCGGGGATCCCAATCGGCGGTCGGGATCGGGTTTGGGGCTGGCCATTGTCAAAAGCATCGCCGAGCAGCATCGGGGGCAGGTGCAGGTGGAGAGCGAGGTGGGGCAGGGATCCACCTTTGAGGTGATTTTGCCCCAGCGACAATTGGAAACTTGCACTCCAGAAACCCTCTGAAAGTGCTCCAGAAAACAGACAATTCTTGGACAGTATGTTAAGTTCAAGCTAAAGTTCAATTGTTCTTTACTTAGAGAGCTTTACTTTGGGGCTTTAGGTCTTTTTTGTGGCCTTCTGTGTTTTCTGTTTGCGGATCTGAGAACTTCTTTTTTTTAAAACTCAGGATAGGCCAGACAAGGCGGAACTGGATCGCAGCTTTTGTTTTCTCTTACCAGTTGTCGGCAGGGTAATAAGCCAACTGATCAAGCCTGTCTATCTACCGGCAAATCCAGAATAGGTTCCTCTCCCTCTCCTTCGGAAAATGTATCGCTTTCAAGTTCGCGCCACCACTCAGCCCGGCGATCGAATTGCCCTGGTGGGATCCAGCCCTCAACTGGGCGCCTGGGATCCCTGCCGCTGTGTTTGGCTGCAGACGGATCCCGATCGCTACCCGCTCTGGTGGGTGGAGTTGCCATTAGGCCCGGCAGATGGCACTTCTAGCCCACTGTCCTCTGGGGAGGGACTCGAAGAAACCCCTCGACTGGAGTACCGGTACCTGCGCGTTCAGGCCGATGGCGAAGTTATTTGGGAAGCCGCCGATAGGAATCGCTGGGTGCCGCTTGAGCCGGAACCTTTGCCGGCAGTTTTGATCGTGGAAGATGGCGAGTTTGGCCGGATCCCTTTCTATCCATACGGCTATTTTGCCTTGCCGGTGAGCGAGCCTGAGCCCGAAGATTGTCCGGGACTGAAGATAGTCGTCTTGGGCAGTTCGGTGGCCCTGGGGTGCAGCGCCTGGCTGTTGCGAGGATGGGCCTGGCTGTTGCAGAAAGCTCTACGAGAACGCTATGGCCATCAAGTGCGGAACCTCTCCGAATTGGGGGCAAACGTCAGCCGAACCCTGGCCCGATTTGAGCAGGTGGTGATCCCTGAACATCCCGATGTCGTTATTGTTGCCTTGTCTTTGGGAAATGAAGGCTTGGCCACGGCTCTGCCGGAGCATCGCCGTGCCGTCCAAAGGCGGTTTGAAAACGGCCTGCAGCGGTTAATTCAGCGAATTCAAGACATTGGAGCCTTGCCAGTTTTGGGAGGGGTTTACCCCCATGCAGACTACGGCCTAGAACAGCATCTGCTTTTGCAGGAAACTCAGCAAAGGATGCTCAGTTGGGGATGCCCCGTGTTCAACTGGCTGCCCATCTTAGACGATGGCCAGGGGCGCTGGAAGCCAGATCTGGCTTTTGACGCGGCCCACCCTAATACCAAGGGGCACCAACTCATGTTTGCGGCTATTGACCTCTCGATTTTTGATCCCAACACTGTGAAGTCAGCCCCCCTAAAGCTGGCATCATCCAAAGAAAAGCTGATTTTTGAGGATCCCTCTGGCTTTTGGGCGGCCTTGGAGGGTCAGAATCGATTCCGCCTTGTTAATATTACTCCTTATGATTACACCTTGACACCGACTTGGCAATCTTTACAAGCTGCTTTTCAAGAAGCTCGACTACAGCCAGGCTTATATATTGGTAAAAGCGGTGAGAAAGGGCAAGATCAACCTTTGTACTCCCTCTCCATTCATGAGAATGGCTTGATTCAAACAACCCTTTCCATTCCCCCAGATGCCGACCTTGTCTTTTCTCCGGCAGCCGATTTTTTCTCTCCGGAATCCTCAGAAATAGTCTTTAGTGACGGGACTCTAACACTCCTCAAACTTAGCTACCCATCCGCCGGCTTGGATCCCAAGCCCCGCCTGTGTGTGATTAACCAAAGCAGCTATGAGTACAACATCCACCCTATGTGGAAAGAAGTGCGGGCTGCCCTCAAAGCTCTGCCAACAGGCGTTTATGAGGATCCCCTCTATCGCGATGCTCCCTTTCGCACGTTGATGATTGGAGAGGGGGGGTTGGAAAGCCGGGTCAAGGCTGCTCCCAACTCGGTCATGCTATTGGAATACACATGCGCCTTATCTGATATTCATCGCGTTGCTGTTGTTCCCCTGGGGGATCGCTGTGCGGTGCGGATGCTGCTCTACAAGTTGGAATACGACGGGCCTGCCTTTCCGTTTGATCTAACCCGCACCAGCAACCTAGCGGATGTAGCCGATATGATCCACCACGAGTTTCAGGGCATGTGGGATCCGCAATATTTGCACTACAGCCCTGAAGACAGGCGAATTTATCACAGCAAGTGGACAGGTCTTTCTTTCGGCCATGAGGTGGAAGAGGGGGAAGACCCCCTGCAGAATATGAATCCAATCCATGAGCGGATGCGGACTCGTTATACAGCTCGCGCCAAGCGCTTTCTATATGTCTTGGAAAAGGCGGACAAGATCTTGTTCGTGCGCACAGGCGGCTGTCAGCGGGGCGCGGTGATCGACTTGATGGATAAATTGTCCGCTAAGCGAAAGGGCAAGCCCTTCCTACTCCTTATCATTTCCCCTCAGCCTTCAGAGGAGTTTGCCGGGATCCCCAATGTCATCCACTACGATATGGAGTTCAACCCCGACCGCATGTGTGCGGATCCCGAGCATTGGCGGTACTGCACAGAGATCATGAGAGAGATCCTCCATTCTCTGGGAGTTTCCAGCCGCAATCTTTTCTGGTGTCCTCCCCAGCCGGCTTAATTGCCTGAGATCCTACCTAGAATGCGATGCCGGTAGGATCCTGCTCTGCCCTACCTCAGCGGTGTTTGCTTGGCACAGAAAGAGCATCAGCCCAGAGGATCAGCCTTGCTTGTAGGTTTAGCCAAATCCCATCGTTCATTCGCAATAAAAATACGATATACAAGCCCAATATAAACAAAATGCACAAGTTCCCTAACCATTTGTAGGTCTGGATAATTTGGTCGGCACTCCAGCCAAAATCATCAACCAAGCGGTTCATATCCCCACCAGCATCCCCCTGGCCACACAGCAGAGTTCCCCACGGGATCGGAGCTAGCCCTTTTTGGATTCTGTGCCATTGCCAAAAGCTTCTCCAGAGGCTGCTGGCTGCAACTCCCAGAACGACGAATCGCCAAAAGTCCCACCGCCAGCGATCTGGCAAGCGAAGATAAAAGCAGGCCATCAAGAAGGTGCTGATGTAAAACTCGCCGCCCACGCCGCCAAAGGTAATTAGCATTTCTTTGGTGCGATTGGGCATTAGCCAGGTCATATAAAACTGCAGCAGCGCAAGAACAACAACCAATGCCTGTAGCCATCGAATCCGCTCCTTGCGGGTCGACCAGAATAGCAAGCTCAGCAAAAAGAGGATCCCAAAGTACACAAAGGGATCCTTTTCCGGACTGATGCTGGTCCAGCCAAAAGGTAAGGGCAAAGCTCGATGCCCGCTCCACCAGGCAATGCTGGCATGGCCCAGCTCGTGAATCCAAATGTGCCAAGGCAAATGTAACAACTCCAATAGGGCAATGCTGTTTACCAGCAGGGCTACCACAAATGCAACTGGGTAAGCCCAGATATTTATCGCCCAGCTATCAAAAGAAAACCGATCCCATCGCTTTTGGGATCTCAAACGCAGGCTGCGCTGCCAAAGCAACTGAGAGCCACAGAAAGCGCGGATTTCCAATTGCTCTAGGCGTGGAATCCGCAGTTGCTTCACCATCAAAAACAGCCGGGCCACAACAACCGGCGGAGAGGGGCTTTGGGACGGGGATCCCAGCAGGTCGATGCGCAAGGTGTTGTCGGCAAGATACACTTGCGCGGGCCAGCGCCACTTCAGGAGCTCTGCCCGAACCACCCGCAGGATCGCTTGGCTGTCCCCAGCGCGGGCCAGGGGGAGGGGATCAGGTAGGGGGGACATCCACACTCCAGAGGCAGGACGAGGATCCCTACCCATTGTGGCCTGGGCCGACTGGCAACGGCGAAATTGCGCTCCCTCTCAGGCCGCTCTGGGGGGAGCTTGGTATAGTTGAGGGCAGCAGGTGTGCCGGAGTGGGTGCAATTCATGCCTGGATTGGAACGGGAGCCCAAACTGTCTAGGCAGAGCTCTCTGTGGGGGGCAACGCTGCTGCTGGGCTTGGCCGGAGCAGGTTTATTTTCCCCCTTGCCCGCTCAAGCAGAGCTGACCGCCGTTCCTGGCTTGTCTCGCATCGAGAGTTGGCACTACGACCCGCAGCGGGGATGGCTAGAGGTCAACACCCAGGGAGAGGTGCGTCCTTTTCTGTTTGTGCTGCAAAACCCTCCTAGGGTAGTGCTGGATTTTCCCAACACTCTCTTTGGGCGGGAGCCCCAAACCCAGACCTTTCCGGGGCGGGTTACCTCGTTGGAGATCAAACAGTTCACCCCAACGATCACTCGCTTTGTGCTGCACCTGCAGCCGGATCAGCCTCTCAGCCTCGACCAACTGCAACTGCTCACGGCTGGTCCCTCCCGCTGGGCTGTCCAGTTCCTCCAACCCGAGCAGCCCTTGCCCGCAGCAGCACCGCTATTTCCCTCGGCAGCCGGCCCCAGGGATCCCATCTCACCGTCCCCGCCGCTGCCCCGCCGCCCCGAAGCCAGCCCACTCTCTCCTCCTGCAACCTCCCCTTCCAGCCATCGGATCTTGGCCATTTCTCCGCAAGCGGAGGGCTTTTTCATCCGCACTCAGGGTAGCCCTTCCACCACGGTGCGGCGCATCCTCGATCCGGATCGAGTGGTGGTGGATTTTCTCAACACCACCCTCAGCCCCGCCCTCACCCAGCGGGTCTATACCGTCAACCGCCTGGGGGTTTCGCGGCTGCGGGTGGGGCAATTCGAGCCCACCATCGCCCGCGTGGTCTTGGATGTGGATCCTTCCAGTGGCGACTGGGAGGCCCGCTACGACCCGCAGCAGGGAGGAATCTGGATCCAGCCCGCCGGGGGTGCTGCCCAGGCCAGCCTTCTGCCCGATCTCAGCTCTGCCGACTCCCAAGGGCCCCTGGCTACCTTGCGCTCTGTGGAGCTGCGGGGGAATCAGCTCATCATCAGCGCCGATGGGTTCATGTTCTACCGGGCCGGCTGGGATCCGGAAAGCGGCGGCTACCGCATCAACGTGGCACCGGCCCGCCTACCCGAGTCCTTGCCGGATCCCGGCTTGCCAATTGGAGGGCCGGTGCAGCGGATCCGCTTTGTGCAGGAAGATGCCCGCACGGTCAGCATTCTGGTGCAACCTGCCGAAGAGTTCAACGTCTTTGAGCCCAATCCCGGCCAGGGATCCCGCCGCATCACCCTGGAGCTGCGCCCCCTCCACGCTCCGCCGTCCGCACCCCAGCCGCAACCGCCTGCCCAAGCTTCCCTTCCTTCCCGCCGGGGCCGGACGGTCATCGCCATCGATCCAGGCCACGGCGGACGGGATCCCGGTGCCATTGGGGTGGGTGGGATCCAGGAAAAGGACATCGTGCTCTCCGTTTCCCACCAGGTACGACACCTGTTGCAAGAGCGGGGGTATGAGGTGGTGATGACCCGCACCGACGACCGGGAAGTGCTGCTGCAGCCGCGGGTGGATATGGCCGTGCAGGCCAACGCCACTCTGCTGGTGAGCATCCACGCCAATGCTCTAGAGCGCTCCAGCATCCACGGCATTGAGACCTACTACCTGCGGCCCGACAGCGCCGAGCTGGCTGTGGTCTTGCACCGCAGCTTGGTGAGGGCCAGCGGCGCCGCCGACCGGGGGGTGCGACGGGCCCGCTTCTTCATGGTGCGGGAAACGCCGGTGGGCATGCCTTCGGTGCTGCTGGAGCTGGGGTATGTAACCAACCCAACCGAAGGGCGAAAGTTGGCTACCCCCGAATACCAGGCCATTTTGGCGCGGGCCATTGCCGAGGGCATCGAGGCCTTTCTGCGTAGCCGCCAAAGATAGGGACTCGGTCGGATCTTTGGTTTGAGCCGTTCGCCCCTACGGCCCACTCCGTGAAGGGACGAAGTCCCAGGGTAGGGAAGCTGTCGCCGAGACTCTCGGAAGCAGGGTAGGATACAGCAGCTTCAGCCAAGGTGTTGAGGAGAACGGAGCATGCGTTGGGAGTGGGGATCAGATCCGGATCCCAGTTGGCCAATTGGGGTGTTTGACAGTGGCTTGGGCGGGCTCACCGTCTGGCGGGCCCTGCGCCGTCGCTTGCCCCAGGAGCGCCTTGTCTACTTTGCCGACACGGCGCGGCTGCCCTATGGGGATCGCTCCGCCGAGGAGATCTTGACTTTTGTGCGGCAGATCCTCCGCTGGATGCAGGCGCAGCCGGTGAAGGTGGTGGTGATGGCCTGCAACACCAGCTCGGCGCTGGCCCTGGAGCAGGTGCAGCAGGAGTTTGCCCTGCCCATTCTGGGGCTGATCCTGCCCGGCGCCCAGGCGGCCCTGGCCCAGGGATCCCGCATTGGGGTCATTGCCACGGCAGCCACGGTCAAAAGCCGCGCCTACTCCAAGGCCATTCAAGAGTACAGCGCCCTGGATCCCCGGCGCTTTCCCCAACCTGTCCAGTGCTGGGAGCAGGCCTGCCCGGAGTTCGTCCCCCTCATCGAAGCCGGCCAGTTGGACGGCCCCGAGCTGCGCCAAGCGGCTGAACGCTATTTGCAGCCGCTCCTGCAACAGGGGATCGACACCCTCGTCTACGGCTGCACCCACTACCCGCTGCTGGATCCTCTCCTGAAGTCCTTGCTGCCCTCTTCGGTCAGACGGGTGGATCCCGGCGTGGCGCTGGTGGGATCCCTGGCCCGGGAACTCAGCCTCTGGGGCCTGCGCCGACCCTCAACTGCTAGCCAGGCAGAACCTCACCGCTTCTATGTGAGTGGGGATCCGGAGCGGTTTGCCCAGTTGGCCACTCCTTGGCTGGGCTTTCGACCCCAGGTGGAACGGGTGGAATGGCCGGCCTTGGACGTCAACAACTCCCGCCGGCCCTAGGCGAGAGCAGCAGGCCAGCCCAGGCAAATTGGCCCTACTTGCCCCCCTGTTGCTGCAGCGATCCCACAGGTTCCCTGCCTGCAGCCAGGTCGACACGGAGCAAGGGACAGGGAAAGGCCCTTTGGGTGGCTTTGGAATTGGAAGAGTGCAAGGTTGCCCAGGGCCTGGCCGATTCTCCTTAACTTGATAACCCCGAGTTAGCTCTGGTAGGCTTTAGGCGAGATTCGGCTGGGGGGAGGGGATCTATGGCGGCACGGGTGGGTATCAACGGTTTTGGCCGCATTGGGCGTTTGGTGCTGCGGGCGGCTTGGGGTTGGCCGGAGCTGGAGTTTGCCCACATCAACGAGATCAAAGGTGGGCCTGCTACTGCGGCTCACCTGCTCAAGTTCGACTCAGTGCAGGGCCGCTGGAACACCGACATCGAGGCATCTGAGCAACGGCTGCGCATCCAAGACAAAACCCTTACCTTCAGCGAGTTCAAATCTCCCGGCGAAGTCCCTTGGGCGGATCTGGGGATCGACCTGGTGCTGGAGTGCTCGGGCAAATTCGTCAAGGCGGCAGAGCTGGATGCCTACTTCAAAGCAGGGGTGCGCAAAGTCATTGTGGCTGCCCCCGTCCAGGATGAAGAGGCCCTCAACATCGTCATGGGCGTCAACGACCACCTCTACGACCCCGCTCGCCACCATTTGCTCACAGCCGCCTCCTGCACCACCAACTGCCTGGCCCCCTTGGTAAAGGTCATCCACGAGGGGATCGGCATCCTGCACGGGGTGATCACCACCGTCCACGACGTCACCAATACCCAAAGTATGGTGGATGCCCCCCACAAAGACCTGCGGCGGGCCCGCTCGGCTCTGCTGTCTTTGGTGCCCACCACCACCGGCTCGGCCAAGGCCATCGGCCTCATCTACCCTGAGCTGAAGGGAAAGCTCAACGGCCTTGCCGTGCGCGTGCCCCTGCTCAATGCCTCTTTGACCGACGCGGTGTTCGAGGTAAAGCGGCCCACCACGGTGGAAGAGGTGAATCATCTCTTAAAAACGGCAGCCGAGGGGGAACTCAAGGGCATCCTTGGCTATGAGGAGCTGCCGCTGGTCTCGGTGGATTTCAAGGGGGATCCCCGCTCCAGCATTGTGGATGCCCCTTCCACCATGGTGGTAGATGGCACGCAGGTGAAGATCCTGGCCTGGTACGACAACGAATGGGGCTACGCCAACCGCATGGCGGAATTGGCCCGCAAGGTGGCCCTCAGTTTATAGAAGCGTTTTTTGAAGCATCACCCTTGGAGGCCTGCCCATGACTGCTGTCTCGAGCGCCCAAGCTGCCGCCGTGCGCAACTATGCCCTGGTAACGGCTGCCTACTGGGGCTTTACCCTCACCGACGGCGCCATCCGCATGTTGGTGCTGCTCCACTTCCACAAGTTGGGCTTCACCCCGATTCAGATTGCCATGCTGTTTCTCTTCTACGAGATCTTTGGGGTGATCACCAACTTTCTGGGCGGCTGGATTGGATCCCTGTTTGGCCTGCGGCTGACGCTGTACGGGGGCATCGCCATCCAGATCTTCGGCTTGGTGATGCTGGGGGTGATCAACCTGCAATGGCCGGTCTGGGGCCAGGTGGCCTATGTGATGACGGCCCAAGCCCTGGCCGGGATCGCCAAAGATCTCACCAAGATGAGCTCCAAAAGCGCCATCCGCCTGGTGGTGCCCAAGGAGGCCGAGTCCCGCCTCTTCCGCTGGGTGGCCATGCTGACGGGATCCAAAAACGCCCTCAAGGGGGTAGGGTTTTTCGTCGGGGCGGCCCTGCTGCAGATCTTCACTGAGATCTACGGGGATCCCATGGGCTTCCGCATGGCCAATTTCGTCCAGGCGGGGGCGCTGGCTTTGATCTTCTGTTCCGGGATCCTGCTGCCGGCGGACATGGGCAAGGTCAAGGCCAAGATCCCCTTCAAGCGGCTGTTTTCCAAAAGCCGCGAGATCAACCTCCTCTCAGCCGCCCGCTTTTTCCTCTTTGGGTCGCGCGATGTGTGGTTTGTGGTGGCCCTGCCGGTGTTCCTCTACGACAGCCTAGGCTGGAGCTTTATGCAGGTGGGCAGCTACATGGCCCTCTGGGTCATTGGCTATGGGATCATCCAGTTCCTAGCGCCCCAGCTCCTGGGAGGAGGTCGCCCGGGTCGCGCCCCCAAGGCCCGCACCATCCAGATCTGGACGTTCACCTTGACGGCGGTGCCGGCACTCATTGCTACCGCTTTTATGGCCGGCCTGCCGCCGCAATGGGTGGTTACCGGCGGCCTCATCCTCTTCGGGATCGTCTTTGCCTTCAACTCGGCGGTGCACTCCTATCTGGTACTGGCCTACACAGAGGATGACGATGTCGCCCTCAACGTGGGCTTTTACTACATGGCCAACTCCGGTGGGCGCCTGCTGGGGACGGTGACTTCGGGGATCCTCTTCCAGCTTTACGGTTTGGAGGGCTGCCTCTGGTTTTCCACCCTGTTGATTTTGATGGCAGGGCTGTTTTCGCTGAAATTGCCCGATCCCAGCAAAACCCCCGTGGAGTGGGTGGTTAAGCCGGGGGATTGAGGTGTTAGTCAAGCAGGGCCAGGTTATCCCGGTGAACCGCTGTATCGACTCCCTCGTAGCCCAAGATGTAGGGGATCTCGGCGGTTTTCTTGCCTTTGATCCGCCGCAGTTCCTCGGCGCTGTAGTTGACCAGGCCCCGCCCCACCTCCCGTCCGCCGGGATCGCACAGGCGCACGGCTGCCCCTGCCTCAAAGTCGCCAGAAACGTCGGTGATCCCTGCCGGCAGCAGCGAGCGCCCCTGCTCACAGACTGCCCTTACAGCTCCCTCATCCAGAGTCAGGGATCCCTCGGGGATGAGGCCGTAGGCAATCCACCGCTTGCGAGCACTAACGGGCTGGGGAGCTGGCTCAAAGCGGGTGCCGATGGGCTCTCCGGCCAAGATGGCCGGGATCTGATCGGGCCGTTTGCCGTTGGTGATCACCACCGTCACGCCGGCGGCTGTGGCGATTTGAGCCGCCGTGAGCTTGGTGGCCATGCCGCCCGTGCCCCAGCCACTTTTGCCTTGGGCTTCCGCCTTTATCTGCAGCGGCATCCCGCGCCACACCCGTTCGATCGGCTCGGCGGAGGGGTCCCGATGGGGATCCGCCGAATAGAGCCTGTCCACGTCGGTGAGCAGGATCAGCCACTTGGCCTGTACCATGCTGGCCACGAGGGCAGAGAGGGAATCATTGTCACCAAACTTCAGCTCCTCCACTGCCACCGTATCGTTCTCGTTGACGATAGGGATAACCCCCATCTGCAACAGCTGGGCAAAGGTGCGATTGGCATTGACATAGCGGCTGCGCTCCACAAAGTCGCCGCGGGTAAGCAGCACCTGAGCAATGGGTTGGTTGAGAGCAGAGAAGAGATCATCGTATAGGCGAATTAGCCGTCCCTGCCCCACTGCTGCCACCGCCTGTTTTTCTGCAATTGCCGTGGGTCGTTGGCGCAGGCCCAGGCGGGCACAGCCTACCCCTACCGCTCCGGAGGAGACAAGGATTACCGCATAGCCCTGGCTGCGCAGCCGAGTCAGCACCTCCACCAGCGGCCCCAGCACGGAAAGGCGCAGCGAGCCCGTCTGCATGTCTGTCAAGCTGGAGGTGCCGATCTTCACCACCACTGTTCTCTCTGTTGCTGCCATCTTCTCATTCGATCCACTTGTTCGATCCAGCCAGGGTTCCCCATCCGTATCCCACCATAGCGGAACCGGGGCCCTTGCTTGCCCTCAGAGTCGCTGCAGGGGACAATAGAGGAAAGCAATAAATCTGCCTCAAGGTCTCTCTTTCTCTGCCTGTGAACCCTGTTCGTACCCTCTCCGCCACCAAAGCGGCCTTTTTCAGCGCCTACCCTCGTCCGATCAACGCCGCCTACCGGCGAGTGGTGGAGGAGTTGCTGGTGGAGCTGCACCTGACCACCGTCAACAGCGCCTTCGTCTACGATCCTTTTTTTGCCCTGGGTCTGGTTACTCTCTACGACAGCCTGATGGAAGCCTACCATCCCCCAGAGCAGCGCGAGGCCATCTTCAACGCCCTCTGCAAGGCGCTGCACCTGAAGCCGGAGGTGTTGCGCAAGAACGCCCGCGACCTGCTGGAGCTGATGCGCAGCGGGGATCTCGTCCAGCGATACAACCTGCTCTGTCTCAAGCCGGAGGCAGAAGATGTGGGCGGGCTGAAGGCGATTTTGCAGCGCATGACCCAGCCCCCCTACGCCTACAGCCGAGTTTTGGCGGTTGGCCTCTACACGGCCTACGAAGCGGTGGCCACCTCGCTCTACAAGGAGCCGGAAGAGCGCACCCGCCACTTTCTGGAGGATGTGATCGGCAACCTACCCTTTTCGCCGGAGCGAGTCAAAAAAGATCTGGAGCTTTACCGCAGCAACTTGGATCGCCTGAAGCAGGCGCGGGCCATCGTCGAGGAGATGGTGAAAGCGGCCCGGCGCCAACAGGAGCGCCGCCAATCCACCGCCTCGCTGCCCGAGACTCCCGCCGCCGATCGCAGGGAGTCCAGCGGCTAAAACCCCCTAGACCAAATAGGGGGCCCACCTGTCCACCACCTCAGGCGAGCCGTACCAGCGCCGCCCGCCTCGACCAGAATGGTGACAGTCGGGAAGGGTGAGGTTGATGGCCCCTGGCAGATGGGCGGCCTCGATGGGGGTGATGCCATCTCCCCACAGCTCCCCTTGGCCGGCGGTAAGCCGGTAGCTGTTGTAGGCCAGCCAAGCCAGATAATGCTCCTGCCGCCATAGCGATCCCAGGCCCACGCGCCGCCCTTGGATGGCCTTGCCGGCCACACAGACGTATTTGACCTGTGGCCAGAAGGCTCCCGGGTAGTGGGTGTTAACGAAGTCCAGGTTGCGCCTTGTCCAGCGCTCCCGGCTGGTGTGCGGGGATCCCAGGCTAATTAGGGTGGAAACGTGCTCCCGCCCCTGCCAGACCTGCCCCCCGTAGGGCACGGATCCCAGGTAGATGCGGGCAATCCAGCCGCCCGCGGAGTGGGCCACCAGGTTAACCCGGTCCACTTCAAACTCGGCTTGGGTACGCCGAATCGTGGCCTGCAGCGCCTGCAAGATGGGCGTGACGGGCCTTCCTCCCAGGGTAGGCAGCCAACTGCGCACCTGCAGCGGCACCACCCGAGCCGGGTAACCGCGGGCCTCCAGCTCCCGACGCAAAGGCTCATACTCAGAGGCGCCCGCCAGATAACCGGGCAAGATCACCGTGGGCAGAGCAGCCATGGGCTAGCGGGGGTACCAGAACATGCCCTTGATCCCCTCCGGGTCGGGCGTAAAGCCCAGCCGCTCGTAGAAGCTAACCACATCGCGGTCGGCAAAGAGGGTGATGTTGCTGATGTCTTGGGCGCGCAGCTCGTGGATCACCTTTTCCATCAGCCGCCTGCCCAGCCCCCGGCCCTGAAACTCAGGATGCACCACCACATCCCAGATGGTGGCATTGAAGGCGTGGTCAGAGGTGGCGCGGGCAAAGCCGATGAGGCGACGGTAGCTGCCCCGCTGCTGCCACATCGACACCACCAGAAAACTGTGTTGCAGGGCTTTCCTAACCTTGTGGATGGGGCGACGCGACCACCCTACTGCATCGCAAAGTTCCTCCAGCTCATACAGATCCAAGTTGGGATCCAGGCTAAAGACAATAGTCTCCCCCCCCACCGCCAACGTTTCCTGGCGACGGTCGGCTTTGGCTGTTTGCGCCGGCTCTTTGGTTGTAGCGGCCCCTGCTGCCCCAAACAGGCCTTTCCAAAAGCTCATCTGAATTTTTGCCGAGTAAAAGCCCACCTCTAGCCTGGGCGGGCGTGTCCTCAGTATAGCCAGGATCGGCAGCAGAAATGGTGCATCTGCCCAGGTGTTTCCGCGCAGGCTTGGGACGAACCTTATATCCGAGACTGAGAAATAATCGAGAAAGCTTAGCTCTGGGCACGTTGTATGGCTCCTCCCGGCACCGGCACCCTTGTCAATGCCCTCGCGATCCTAGTGGGCAGCGGCCTCGGTTGGGCGGCGGGCCGTCGCCTGCCCGAACGCATAAGCCAAACCCTGTTGCAAGCCCTGGGATCCCTGGTGTTGGTCTTGGGGATCCAGATGGCTCTCACCCTCAGCAGCGCTGCCCAGGCGGTAACGGTTTTGCTGGCCCTGATCGGGGGGGCTTTGCTGGGGGAAGGGATCGACCTCGAGGCCGCCTTTGAGCGGCTGGGACAGGGCCTGGAAAAGCGGGTGAGCCCCTGGCTGGGCCCCAGCCCTATCGCCCGCGCCTTCGTGACCACCACCATCCTGTTTGTGGTCGGCCCCATGACTCTGCTGGGAGCTATCCAGGATGGCCTGGGGGATCCCTCGCTGCTCTTGGTCAAGGCCGCCTTGGATGGCATTGCCACCCTTGCCTTTACGGCCAGCCTCGGCTGGGGCACGCTGTTTTCCGCCCTGCCGGTGCTCTTGGTTCAGGGAGGCGTGGCCCTGCTGGCGCGGCAACTGCAGCCGCTGTTGCGCCCAGACCTGCTCGCCGCCTTGGAAGCCACTGGCGGGATCCTCATCCTAGGTATTGGCATTAACCTGCTCGGCCTGGCCCGCCTGCGGGTGGCCAACCTGCTGCCCGCTTTGGTGATTGTGGAGCTGCTGGTGGGATTTTTCCCCCTCTGGGATCTCGACTTCTAGGGAACTGGAGGGGGCTCTCGCCCTGGGGGAGAAGGGAACCCAGCACAAGAGCGTCTGGAACCTCCCTCTCTATCCTCTGAGCCCTACCCTGACCGCCGTCCTAGCTGCTGGGGGCCAGCAGCAGTAAGGGTCGCGTCTTGAAAAAGCCTGATCCGGAAACTGACCCGGTGCGCGGCAAGCCCCGTCGTGCCGCTGCGCAGAAGTCGGCAGCCTGCCTCGTGGCACCCACCTACAGTTCAACTTTTGCCAAAGCTTCTTCCGGCCCCACCAGGGCAATGGCCGGGTTGACCAGGTAGGTTGTTGCGGCCTGATGGAGATGGGCAGGGGTGAGCTGCCTTACTCGCTGCAAATACTGCTGGTCGAACTCCAGGCCCAGGCCCAAAATCTCGTACCAACCGGCCAGTTGGGCCACTTGGGCGTTGGTTTGTTTGCTGAGGGCATATTGGCCCAAGAGCTTGCGCTGGGCCATCTCCACTTCCTCGCCGCTCAGGAGGGTGTCGTGGAGGCGACGGATCTCCGCTTGCAGGCGCTCCAGGGCCACCAAAGTGTTCTCCGGTGCCGTGCCCAGGTAGGCCCCAAAAGGGGCGGGATCCCGGCGGGTGGCAAAAAAGGCCGAGACCTCATAGGCCAGGCCGCTGCGCTCGCGCAGCTCCACAAACAGGCGGCTGGACAGGCCGCTGCCCAGGTAGGTGGCCAATAGCTTCAGGGCCGGATAGTCGGCGGAAGCGGCAGGGGAGCCGCGGAAGCCCATCAAGATCGTCGTCTGCTGGGTGGGCTGGGGCAGCTTCAGCAGTTGCGGCCTCTCCAAGGGAGACAGCGGCAGGGCTGGGTCGGGGGCGGGCGGGCCGGCGCTCACCCAATCTCCCAGAGCCGCTTCCACTTGGGCCGCCACTGTCTCGGGCGGCTCTGGGCCGATCACCGCCATCACCATGCCCTCTGGGCGGCAGTAGGTGGCGTGGTAGGCCAGCAAATCCTCGCGGGTCAGGGATCCCACTGTTTCCACTCCTCCCAGCTCTGGCAGGGCGTAGGGGTGATCCCCATAGAGGGCCCGCCGCACCTGATCAAAAGCCAAGCTGAAAGGCCGTTCCTGTCGGGCGCGAATGGCTTGCAGCATCAAGTCCCGCTCCCGCGCCACCTCTGCCTCGGGAAAGCTGGGATCGCGGAGGATCTCCGCCAGCAACTGCAACAGCTCCGGAAAATCCTCCGCTACACAGCGCAGGGCGACCTCGAAATGATCGGCGGCGCTGTCTACCGAAAGGGAAGCTCCCAACGATTCCACCCAAGCGGCAATAGCTTGGGAGTCGCGCTGCCGGGTGCCCTTGGTGAGGACAGCGGCCAGCAACTGGCTCAAGCCCGCCTGCTGCGGTTGCTCTACCCGGCTGCCGCCGCGAAAAAAACAGTGGGCAGCCAGGATCTCCACCGCCGCGTTCTGGCCCACCAGCAGCGTGATGCCGTTGGTCAAGCAGAGGCGCTGCAGATGGCCGCGTTGGGTGGTGGACAGGGTGGGGTGCATTGGGCAAGGGATCCAAGACTGAAAGGCCATCAACGGCAGGCCAGTTGCAGCTCCGAAGCCGCGGCAGCGTCAGAGGCAGCCGGCTTGAGCAGAGCGACCACGTAAGCCTGAGGGGAGAGATACTGCTGCGCCAGCTCGCGGATTTGCGCCGGAGTAAACGCTTGCAACAGCTCCAGGTACTCCTGCAGGCGCTGTACCCCAACCAGGGTCTCGTAGTAGCCGTAGAGGCTGGCCAGTTGACTGGGGGACTCGGCGGAGAAGAGCAGCTCGTGGGTGAGCATGCGCCGGGCGCGATCCAGCTCCGCTTGGCCAATGCCGTCCTGCTGTAACTTCTCGATCTCGTGCAGGATGGTTGACTCCACCTGTGCCAAATCCTCTACCTCCAGTTGAGCGCTGATGCAAAAGAGCCCCCCCTCCTTCAGCACCAGCGAAGAGCAGCCGATAGCCCTCACCCAGCCCCGCTGCTCGCGCAACAGATGCACCAGCCGCGAACTACGGCCCTCCCCCAGCACTACGGCCAACAGCTCTAGGCCGCACACCTGCTCCCAGGCGTCGAGGCTGACAGTGGGCCAGGCTAATTTCAGGCGGGCCTCTTCTGCGCGGGCGTGGGCGCTTTCGCGGCGCAGAACCCCCTGCGGGCGGGGCTGAGGAAAGATCGGAGGGGCAATCCAACCAGGGCCACCGGCGGAGCCGCCAAACTCCTTTTCCACCAAGGCCAGAGCTCGCTCAGGATCAATGCCTCCCGTCACCACCACCGTCATGAATTCGGGTCGGTACCAGCCGCGGTGGTAGGCGCGTAGTAGCTCTGGGGTCAACCCCATCAGGCTTGCCGGCGTGCCCAGCACAGGTCGCCCATAGGGGTGCTCCACCCCAAAGGCAGTTTCCATGAGGAGCTGATAGGCGGTGTAGCCCAGGTTGTCAGCAGCGCGGCGAATCTCCTCCAAAATCACCTGCTGCTCTTGCTCAAACTCCTGATCGGGGATCCCGGCCCGCAACACTGCCTCCGCCAGATAGGGCAAAGTCTCCGGCAGATCGGCGGCAGCTACTGTCATGTAGTAGTGGGTGTAATCCTGGCCAGTAGCAGCGTTGGCAATTCCCCCCCGGCCCTCGATGGCCCGATCCAGCTCGCCGGGGGCCAGTCGCTCGCTGCCCTTGAAGACCATGTGCTCCAGAAAATGGGAGATGCCTAGCCACTCTGGTGGCTCGTTGCGCCCGCCTGTCCGAACCCAGACATCGACAGTTGCAGAATCGGCAATTGGGATAGGGTGAAGAATGACGCCCAGCCCGTTGCTCAGGCAATAGGTATGGGCAGGCAAAAGACGGTGTGTGCGATTCAAAATTCTTAATCGATAGAGATCATCCTTAATCTTATTAAATCTTAACGACGAAAGCCGCTCAAGACAGTATGTGAGGTCACCTTTCATCAAAAACCTGCCACAGCCCCTCTCTCGTCACGCTTGCTGCTGTGGATTAGGGGATCCCTCGCCGGCGAGGTTTTCTTCTACCTGGAAGCCAGGGGGCCATTCTTCGCTGTCGCGCAGCCTCTGCACCACCTCCTGGGGCAGTACCACCCCCAACTCCCGCGCCGCCACCGCTACCACATCGCCGCGGTCGATCAAGCCGGCAATGGCGCCGCTGGGGGTGAAGACCAGAATGCGGCGCGGCTCTGCCTGGCGCATCATCTGAATCACCTGGGGGATGGGGGTTTCCTCTTGCACCCCCTGCAGTTGCTCCATCGGCTTGAGAATGGCTTTGAGGGTGAGGTGATCCCACTGGCTACGCTCGATGTCGTTGAGCAGTTCCGGCCTGACCAGGCCGCGGTAGCGGCCATCTTCTTCGGCAAAATAAACGTCCGCTGGCTGAGCTGGGGCTTCCGGCCTGAGGGAAGAAGGCACCAGGTAGCGATCGACAAACTCCCGCAGGCTCATGCCCGCATCCACCACCCGAAACCGGCGGGTCATCACATCCGCAGCTTTTAGGCGGGCCAGCACCTGCTGCAGTTGCGCATACTGCTCATAGCGGCGGGCGCTGTTGACGATAAATAGGCCAATCAGGCCTATCCACAGGCCGTTGAGGCTCCCTAAGAACACCACCCACAACCCCAGGGCCACCAACCCCCAGCCTACCCCTTGCCCAGCGCGAGCCGCCCACAGCATGCCCTTTTGCCGATCCCCTGTCCAACCCCAGATCGCCGCTTTGAGCATCTGCCCCCCATCCAGGGGCAGTCCCGGCAGCAGATTAAACAGGGCAATCATTAGGTTGATGGCAGCCAGGCTGGCGAGGGTTGAGGTCAGGGGCGACCCCGGCCCAGCCCAAGCTCCGGCCACGCTAAAGAGGACAAACAAGCCCAAACTGAGAAGGGGCCCTGCCAGGGCCACCCAAAAAGCGCCCAGGGGACGGGGGACTTCCCGCTCAATGGCCGCCATGCCGCCAAAGATGAACAGGGTGATGGAACTCACCCGTACCCCATAGGCGCGGGCCACCAGGCTGTGGGCCAGCTCGTGAGCCAGCAAAGAGAGAAACAGCCCCAGGGCCGTCACCACGCCATAGGAGAGCACCAGCAACAGGGCCGCCGGAAACCAGGTGTAGTCAAGGAAGAGGGGGATCCCCCACAGGCTACCGATGCGCAGGCGACTGGTCATGGCGATGCAACTCCTTACAAAGCTCTTACTTGGGAGAAGGCCCAGGAAGGTGCCATTGCAGACTTGACGTGGGATCCCTCTTTTCCACTGTAGCCCTTTTGCCTGGTCTTCCTTCCCCACCCGCCGCCGCCAGCCCAGGGGAACAGCGGGGGGAGGTAACCGAGCTTGCCCTATCCCTAGGGGATCCTGAGGAGTTGCCTAGAGAACACCACCACCTACAACACCAGGCTTCTGAAGATTGTGATAACGTGGTTGGGCATTGGCTCGGCAGGGTTGTAAACCGGCGCTCAAAGGAGCTTTCCCAAAGGCAGCTTTGCAGAAGGGGTGTAACTATGGTTCAGAGCAAGGAAGCACATTCTCCGGCAATCCAGGGACTTGGTATGGGCTCCCTGGGCGAATTTCCAGCCACGGCCCCGGCGGCTGCCCCCGTGTTCTACCGTACCTACAGTCGGCGTCGCCCAGATAGCAGCCGCGAGACCTGGAGCGACGTCTGCGATCGCACCCTGGCTGACATTGCCCGCTTAGGGCGTTTTACTCCCCAAGAGCGGGAGCTGGTGGAACGTCTGCAGCGGCAGTTGAAGGCCTTGATCTCCGGTCGGGCCCTGTGGGTGATGGGCACCGACTGGATCCAGAAGCCGGAAAACTACTCCGGTGCCTACAACTGCACCAGCCTCACCGTGGTGGACTGGCGCTCTTTTGGCCTGATGATGGATTTGGCCATGATGGGCTGCGGCACGGGGGCGGTGCTGGAGCCTCAGTTCATCAGCCAGTTGCCCCCCATCCTCAACCGCCTAGAGGTGCAGGTAGTAGGATCCATTGGTGCCACCCCCCCCGAAGCGCGGCAGGAACACACCCGCATCCAGCGCCAGGGCTCTCACGTGCACATCCAGGTGGGCGATAGCCGCCGCGGCTGGGTGGAGTCTTACCAAGCTCTCTTGGAGCTGGCGGCGGATCCCAGTTTTGGGGGTCAGGTGGAGGTGACGGTGGATCTCAGCCATGTGCGCCCCGCTGGGGAGCGGCTAAAAGGGTTTGGGGGCGTGGCCAACCCCATCAAGCTGCCCGGCTTGTACCAGCGCTGTGCCGCCATCCTCAACAAAGCCGTGGGCAGGCAACTGAACTCGGTGGAGTGCTGCCTGCTCATTGATGAGGCGGCCGCAACGGTGGTGGCGGGGAATATCCGCCGTAGTGCAGGTATGCGCCAGTTTGCCGCCGACGACGAGCTGGGATCTAGCGCCAAAGACAATCTCTGGCAGCAGGACGAGCAGGGCAACTGGAGAATTGACCCTGAGCGAGATGCCCTGCGCATGGCCAACCACACCCGGGTATTTCACCGCAAGCCAACGCGGGAAGAGTGCATTGCTGCCGTGCGCAAGCAGTTTTACTCCGGCGAGGGGGCTATCCAGTGGGCTGGGGAAGCCGTAGCGCGGGCCAACGCCGACCTAATCAACACCCCCGAGCTGAAGCGGGAGTTCCTCAACGTCTATGCCTCGGAGGGACCCGAGGGAGCTAGGCGCTGGATAGAGGAGCGGCAGGCAGCTAGTAGCTCTCCGTCTGTCCAACCGCCAACGTGGCATAGGGTGCAACGGTATGGGCTGAACCCCTGCGTTACCGCAGACACTTGGATCCACACGGGCGACGGCCCGCGCCAGGTGAAAGACCTTATTGGCAAGCAGCACAGCACCTACGTCAACGGCGAGCTATTCAGCACGACCCCAGAGGGGTTTTTCTACTCCGGCACCAAGCCCGTGCTCAAGCTGGTGACCCAGGAGGGATTTTCTCTTCGGCTGACGGGCAACCATCGTGTTCTCAAAGTCATTGCCCAGACTCCAAAGGCGCAATACACGGAATGGGTGCCGGCAGAAGGGCTCCGCCCGGGCGACCGCATTCTGCTGCACAACCATCGCGACCTAACCCCCTGGGATGGTGAGGGAACCTGGGAGGAAGGCTGGCTCTTGGGGAATTTGCTGGGCGACGGCAGCCTTGCCACAACCCAGTGGAATGACACGGCTGTACTGCGCTATTGGCAGGATACGCAGCAGGAGATGAGCCTCCATGCGGCTCAGTTGTTGCAGGCTGCGGTAGGGTACGAACCTCGCCGGCCAGAGACCTATTATCACCCCAAGCTGAAGTGCCGGGTTATCCATTCCACCGGCTTGGCGAAACTGGCAGCTAAGTTCGGCATGGCTCCAGGACAGAAGCAAATGACTGCGGCACTGGAAGCCACAAGCTTTGATTTCCACCGCGGCTTTTTGTGCGGCCTGTTTGACGCAGACGGCAGTGTGCAGGGCGGTCAAGAGAAGGGAGTTAGTGTGCGGCTTTCCCAAAGCAACCTGGACACCCTCAAAGCTGTGCAGCGCATGCTGGCGCGTCTAGGGATTGTCTCGGTCATCTACGAGAATCGCCGTCCCGCTGGGTGTCGTCTGCTGCCTGATAGCAAGCGCCAGCCAGCCCCCTACGCCTGCCAGGTGCAGCACGAGCTGGTCATTAGCGGGGACAACCTGCACCAGTTTCAGGCAGTGGTGGGCTTTCGAGAACCGCGCAAAGCTCAGAAGCTAGGTGAACTGCTCGGCAGCTACCAGCGCCGGCTCAACCGGGAGCGGTTTACGGTTACAGTTGCAGCCCTGGAGCCTGACGGCGTGGAACCGGTCTATGACTGCACCGTGCCCGGCCCAAGCTGCTTTGATGCCAATGGGTTGGTTGTCCACAACTGCGGTGAGATCATCGGATGCGACTTCCACTGCAATCTGGCCGAGATCCACCTCAACCGGCTAGATCCCCACAACCGCCAGGAGCAAGAGGAGGCCTTTACGGCAGGGGCCCTGTCGGCTGCGGCGCTATTGCACCACCGCTTTGTTGAGCCCCGCTTCCAGCGCTCAAGGGAATGGGATCCCATCGTGGGCGTCTCGTTTACCGGTCTGTTTGACTTTTGCGTCAAAGCCTTTGGGGTGGACTGGCTGCGCTGGTGGCAAGCAGGAAGGCCCGATACGCCCCTGGGGCAGGAGTTCAAGCAGCAGGAGCGGGAATACCTCAGCTTTTGGAGGGAGGTCGTCCACCGCGTGGTCTGGGACTACTGCGACCGCCACGGGTTGCGCCGTCCCAACCGCTGCACCACTGTTCAGCCCGCCGGCACCAAGTCCCTGCTCACCAACGCCTCCCCCGGCTGGCACCCGCCCAAGGCCCAGCGCTACATCCGCCGCATCACCTTTGCCAAAAACGACCCCGTGGCCCTCGCCTGTCTGGACTACGGCTACTCGGTGGTGCCCGCCCAGTCTGATAAGGATGAAAACGGCAACCTGCTCAACGACCCCTTTGATCCCCGCTGCACCGAGTGGCTGGTGGAGCTGCCGGTGGAGGTGGAGTGGGCCAACTTGCCCGGCGCTGAGGAGATTGAGATTGAGCGCTTTTCTGCCCTGGCCCAGTTCGACTTCTACATGCAGGTGCAAAAGTACTACACCACCCACAACACCTCGGCCACCCTCGAGCTGCGGGAGGACGAGATCGAGGCGCTGGGATCCCGCATTTACGAGGCCATCCGCGACGACGAGGGGTACATTAGCGCAGCACTGCTGGCCCGCTTCGACGCTCCCTTCCCCCGCTTGCCCTTCGAGAAAATCGACAAGGCCACCTACGAGCGGCTGATGGCCGAGGTCAAGCAAAGACGAAAGACCGACAACTTTTACGAGGCGCTGGCGCGCTATGACCGCAACCTCGCCCTAACCGCAGAGGGGCCAGCAGGGTGTGATGCCCTCGGCTGTCTGATGCCGGAGGCTAGCCCGCAGGGCGAGAACCCGTCCCGCTAGCAGAGGGGGGGATCCCGCCTCGGGCTCTGGCTACACTGTTCTTGGCCGGCATATCCGAGCACTGCGCGCCTTGGCAGCCCCCTCGGCAAGCTAGGGGCAGGGGGGGTTGGCACAGTCCGGTTTTCCCTGCTCGAGCGCTTGGTGGCTGGAGGATCTGATGCAGACAGGAGCGCAGCTCCCGAGGAAAGCCTGGACAAGGGAAACCTGGCGCAGGCTGAGGGGGCTGGTGCTGGCGCTGGCGGTGCTGCTGGGGATCGCCTGCTCTAGCCCCGAGGGCTCTGTGACCTCCCCTCCCGGACTGATCCCCCCTCCGCCCGAGCCGGGCAGCCAGTCGCTCCCCATGCCGGTGCGCACTCTGGGCAACAGCCGCTTTAGGTTGCTGGGTTTGAGGGTGGGGGTGGCCGGGAGCGAGGTTGAAGTTTTGCTAGATAGCGGCTCGGCAGGTCTGCGCATTCTGTCCTCGGCGGCGGGGCGCTTTGGCCTGGAGCGGACAGGGATCCCTTCCACGGTAACCTTCGCCGATGGCACGCAATTTCTCGGAGTGCTGGCTCGCGCTCCCTTCAGCTTGGGCGGGATCCAGAGTCGAGAGCCGGTCACGATTCAGTTGATCGACCAAATCACCTGTGTGGAGCCCCTGGTGGCTACCTGCTCCGACAACCTGTTTGGGCCAGGGCGCCCCTTTGCCGGGATCCTCGGCACCTCTTTGGACGAGCGCAGCCCCGATCGCAACTTGTTTAGTCCCCTCACCCGCCTGCCGGGCAATTTCCGCTCTGGGTACATTGTTCAGACAGGGGGGTTCGACTCTGTTCAAGGCCTTTTCACAGTCGGCCTGACGGAGGCCAACACCGCCGGCTTCAGTTTCCGGCAACTGCCCCAGGTGGGTAGCTTTCCCGATGGCACACCCATCTGGCGGGATGAGGCCCTGCAGGTGGCCTACAGCATTGGCAACACTTCTATTCAAAATGTCCTCAGCCCCACCCTATTTGATAGCGGCGCTTCCGACATCTTCCTCAACGTTCGCCTGTTGGGAGCAGCTCCCTTTCCCACCTCAACCCTACCCCCAGGCTCGGAATGGCGGGCTCTCTTGGAGGGAGCCTTTGACTACCGCATTCGGGTTGGCTTTCCGGTAACGCCCAGCCGGGATCGGATTTTTGTTAACGGCAACCAGAGAGTGCAACTGTTGGGCATGCCCCTGTTTTTCAACGCCGACGTTGCCTTTGATATTGAAAGGGGGCGGATCGGCTTTCGCCTGCGCTGAGGCCGATCCCCTCTTCTGAAGCCTCGAGTTAACTGCGGAGGAAAGTGATGGTTGCCCAAGGGATCCCTGCCCATCGAAGGACACGCCGCTGGCCCTGGGTCTGGGTTCTGCTGCTGTTGTGTTGGCTGGGGTTGGGTGCACCAGCCTGGCCGATTAGCTTGGGGGATCCCTTGCCGGAGTGGGCTAAGTCTATGCAAGTGGGGCGGCAGCGGCTGCGCGGCGTGGAGCACTACCAAGGCCAAGAGCAGATCCGGGCCTACGGCAACCAGGCGGGACGAGTGTTTTGGATTCAAATCGAAAGCAGTGCCGACCTGCCGCCGGATCCCCGGCAGTACCTGGGAGAGTACCAGGCGTTTCCAGCCGAGGTCCTCCAGGTAGTACCGCTGCGGGCGCAGCGGTTGCGCTTCCAGCAGGGAAATCGCAGCGCCGAATGGCAAGTGGTGGGCATGAGCGGCCACTTTGAAGCTGAGGCGTTTAGCTATGACCTGGCCCCGCCCGAGTTGTTTCAGCCCTGACCTAGGGGCACGATTGAGACAATTAGGGCTTATCCTAGAGAGGAGCTTAAACGCAAAGTTTGCTAATGAGACTGCTTCAGCAAGAAGTTCCAGTTATCCTCAATCGCTTTCTTGTTAAGGAGCTAGCTCAGGAAGACCTCACCTTTTATGAGTACGACTGTAGGCCAAACCCACCCCCGGAGCTAGGAGAAGAGCAGAGAGCTATCGCTAGGGTTTGCAATCGGCTAGATGTAATAGCTGCTCGTTTGGGAAGTCGCATTATCACGCAGGAAAGAGTTTCGCCCAGCCAGCTCAAAACACCAGAGTGGGAGTTGGAAGAGCGTGGGCTTAGGGTTCTAACCTGTGCCAATGCTCAAGAAAGAAGCGCCCTCGAAAGCTTTGAGCGCAAGAGGATAGGGTTGCGCCTTAAATCTCAGTACAAGAAAATTGAAGTCGAATGGATAGGAGGCGGCCTGCTCTGGTGGGTGACTGCTCAGAAAGGGGTAGAACTTTCCGGAGAAGGCTGGGAAATCCACAGAGGGAGAATGATAGATGTTGCCGTCGAACCAGACGGAAAGCTTTACTTAGAAGTCGATATTCATTACCGCTTCTACACGCCGTGGACTTTGCATGAATGGTTGGAAAGCTATCCGGACGTTCCAATCGAGATTGTGCGAAATACATACTTTGATGCGAACGGCAAACGTTTGACTTGGAAATATCTGGGTATTCTTTCTAACCAATCCCCACGGGAGATTCGGTTACCAGAGCAGAACATCAGTCTGGCGGAGTATCATTTGCAGAAGTACAATGCACTTGTAGAAGAAGTTGAGAGCTCTTGGGTAGTCGAAGTAGCATCAAAGGAAAGACGTTATCCCCATCTCTCCCGAAGGTTATCGCCTGCTTTAACCTTGGAGATGCTAGCCAGTCTAGAAGACAACGGAAGCCCTGGCGGAAAAGTTAGCGCCGCTGTTATCGAGTGCATCAGAAAAAGTTTGAAAGAACGATTCGAAAAGTCCGAAGAGACTGCGAGGACCATTATAAAGGAAGTCTACAAACTTTCCCCTGAGGAAATTAAGCCGCTAAAGACCCAAGGCTACATCCTGCCCAAGCCAAAGCTATTGGGATCGGGTCGCAGACCAGTTGAAAATCCTGCTCGGGTTAGATACCGGGGATGTGCGAAGGTAGGCGAGACCAAGTTTGCATGTCTAAACCTCTATGACGACAAGCGAGAGTACCCTAGCGAAGTGCTCAACTGCTTGCTTGAGGTAGCCCAAAAAAGCGGCGCGGAAATTGAAGTAGACTTCTATGCCACTCAGCAAGACTTGCCTAAGGGCGATCTCGCCCGAAAAAGGTTCTGGCAAACCTGGGCTGAGCAAGGGATCAAAACGGTTTTGGTCGTTATGCCTTGGTCACCCAATGAGCGCAAGCAAAGGATCCGCATGGAGGCCCTTGAAGCAGGGATAGCGACTCAGTTTATGATCCCTGAGGCTGATCCCTACAAGGCTCTAAACGTCGTCCTCGGGCTTCTGTGCAAGGCAGCATGGCAGCCTGTACTCCTGGAACCCCTCGACGATCCTGTAGGCCCTGAGCTGATCATCGGCTTCGATGTGGGAACCAATCGGCGGCTATACTACGGAGCCTCTGCTTTCGCTGTTCTGGCTGATGGGCAGAGCTTAGGTTGGGAGCTACCTGCTGTGCAGAGAGGAGAAACCTTCTCCGGGGACGCAATTTATCAAACTGTGTCCAAACTTGTCAATAGGTTTTATGACAAGCTTAGTCGATATCCAAGCAAGGTTCTCTTGATGAGGGATGGTTTAGTTCAAGGAGGCGAATTTAGTAGAACAATTGAGGAGCTAGAAAAAGAAAAGATTGCTGTGGATATTGTTAGCATACGCAAAAGCGGTACAGGAAGAATGGGGATAGAAGAAGGAAAAGGTAAGTACAAAGATGCCAAAATAGGCACTGTTGTTTTCGACTACTCGCGAAAGTCGTTTACTCTAATAACAAGCCAGCCCATTAGAAAAGGTGGGAACTCCCTCGGCAGTGCAAGACCTCTGCGAGCGATCCACGAGCACGGCAAGACTCCCTTGGAAGTTCTGGCTTTACAAACCTATCACCTCTCTCAACTTCATCCTGCCAGTGGCTTCCAAGCCTGTAGGCTGCCCTGGGTGCTCCATTTTGCCGACAAAAGCGGCAAGGAGTTCCAGCGCCTTGGCGATAACATCTTCAGTATCCTGCAAAACATAGATCGCCAGAAGTTAATTGCCGTCTAGCAAGGAAGGAGGCTCTCCCCTGAGGGCCCTGCTAGGATGGGGAAGGGTTTGGGATGCCGACTATGTTTACTCCCAACGAGGTCTGGAAGACCTTTCTGAGCAACCCTGTTGTCTTCTGCGGGGGCTTCCTAAGCGGCCTGCTGCGCTTGGACATCAGGCAAGATCCGCTGCGGAGCTGGCTGGAGTCCCAGGGCTTGAGGGTAGAGGATCCGCCCGCCCCCACCCAAGGCCCTCAGTCTATTTCCATCGAGTAGGCGGACAGACAGGAGGGATCCCTTTGAAGAGTAAGGTAAGCTGATGTCCCCCAAACAGTCCGACCCGAGAAGGTGGCAACGGCAGGGATCCCTCGGCGGGGCGGTACTCCTGTTAGCAGGGCTGGTTGCCCTCCAGGCGGCGGATCTGGCCTTGGCCCAGTCGGATCCCGCTTCTCTCCCAAGCTCTGAGCAAGATCCCCAAGCTTGGCTGCAGCGCTACAACGCTGCTCTGCGCCAACTGCCACCTCCGCCCAACCTGCAGTACCGCCAGCAGGTGCGGGTGGAGGGATCCCAAACCTTTACAGCCACCTTGGATGTGCTCTATTGCCGCGACGGCAGTTGGCAGGCTTGGGTAGCCGAGGGGGATCGTGTTCGCCTGTTGGATTCGCGGCAACTGGAAGCGGTGAACCAATCGGACTTGCTCAAGCTGTATTCCGTGTACGTGAGCCGGCCCGAAGCGCTCCTGCCCTCGGTGAGCTTTCATCTAGAGGCTGATCCCAGCCGCTACCGCGTCCTCTCCTCAGAACGGGTAACTCTGGCGGGATCCCCTGTCCAACATCTGCGTTTAGAGCCTCTCCAAGAGGGCCAGGTGCGGGAGCTGTGGCTGGATCCGGAGTCGGGGCTGCCGCGGCAGGTGCTCTTGTTTTTGTCGGGGGTGTGGGGACAGGCCTATGCCCTGATAGGGTTTGCGGCAGTGCCGGATCCCCAGGCAGGGGTTAGCTACTGGCTGCCGGAGAGCACCCGCATCAATTTGGCCTACGGGTTTTGGACGCTGGAGGGCCTGACCCGCCGCCTGTTCAGGGGATCCCTTTCCATCCGGCACGACTACCAGGACTACCGCATCCTGCCGGAGGGGGTGCAGCTGCGCTTTTTGCCCTCGCAGCCGCCGGTGGATGCGCCGCCGGTGGTGGCCGGCCTGCCGGAGAGCACGCCCCCAGTGGAGCTAGGAGATGTGCAGGTTTTGGGGGTGGATGAGCAGGGAAACCAGCAATTTAGCATTGGCCTAGGCCGACGCAGCGAGGCCAAGACCCCCTTGGAAGACCGCATCGCCGCCTTTAACCTCACCCGACCGGCCAGCCGCAACGCCCTTACCCAGATCGATACCATGGCCTTTTTGTCTTTGGGGAGCAGTCAGTTGCCCATTTATCTCTTTCAATTCGACACGGGTCGCCCTCTCTATCCCCTGCAAGGGGTGGAGCGCCCGCGGGTGGATCCCAACGGGGTTTTCGATCCCAGGCCGCCCGCCATCAAACTCTTTGGAGACTAGCTCCCCATGCTGACCGATGCCGCCTACGGCGTAATCCCGATCCTGCCCCTCCCGCCCGCCCAGGGATCCCATCTCTACCTGCTCATCCAGCATCAGAAGGGGCACTGGGCCTTTCCCAAAGGCCACAAAGATGAGGGGGAAAGCGACTTGGCGGCAGCCCAGCGGGAGTTGCGGGAAGAAACCGGCCTAACCGACTACCAGCTCCTGACCCTGCCCGGCCAGCCTGGCCCTTTGACGCTGCAAGAGGCCTACACTTTTATAGATCCCGAGGGAAACGCGGTGGCCAAGACCGTCACCTACTACGTGGCTCTGCTGCCACCCCAGTTTCCTCCCCCTGAGCTGCAGGTGCAGCCAGAAGAGGTGGCCGCCTACCGCTGGTGCTCCTACCCCGAGGCGTTGGAGCAGATCAGCTTTGAAGAAAGTCGCCAGCTCCTGCGCCGCTGCCAAGCCCATTTGGAGCAGCTTTGGCAGGCAGGAAAGTTCTAAATTTCGGGCAGCTTGAGTTTCCTTCACCGCTGGCCCGCTTGTCCTTGACCGGGGAGAAGGGGCAACTCCAGGGCCGGGTTCTCCAGGCGGGTCAGCTCCCAGCGATAACGCTTCCGCCGCTGCCAAGTCAGCCGGAAAGGCTGCTCCAGGGCGTTTACCTGATCCCGCGTCAGGTTGGCCAGAGGGCCGCCGGATCCCTCGATAATAAACCAGAGGGTGGCTTGGCCTTGATCCCCAGAGCCGAGCTGCACCTGCATCTCCTGCGGCCGGATGCGCAGGCGCAAGAACTGGCCGAAGATCTCGCGGCTGTAGGCCAGCGCCTGCTCTTTGTCCAGGCCCCAGCCGTCGCGATAAGTGTCGGCCACTAAGGTTTCTACTTGGGCCCAATCTCGCCGTTCTACGGCTTGCAGCAACCTCTCGGTGTGGGCTCGGATTTGCCGCTCCGGCTGAGCGTAGTGCCAAAAGGCGCCCCTTGCGATGCCCAGGACGACGGATCCCACTAGCCCCCAGCGCAGCCAGGGGGGAAGGGGGGCAGAGGAGGAGTGGGAGGAGGAAGACACGGGTTTAAGGAGAGCCAGAAAAGGGCCTTCTCTAGCTTAAAGAATCTGGATGTGAGAAGATCAACTTCCAGCCCTAAGCGGGCTGCCACCCCAGAAGCTGGGGCAAGCTGTCGCAGCCGCCAGATCCCAACGCGAATGCCGACCGGTATGACCAAGCCCACCGATCGCCTGCTGCTGGAGTTTGAGCAGCCTGTTGCCGCCCTCGAACAGCGCATCCAGGAAATTCGCGCCTTGGCCGAAGAAAACGACATCGACGCCTCTGAGCAGATTCGCCAACTAGAGGCCAAAGCCGAAGAGCTGCGCCGCGAGATCTTCAGCCAGCTCACCCCCGTAGAACGGCTGCAGGTGGCCCGCCATCCCCGCCGCCCCACCACCTTGGACTACGTCCAGACCATCTGCGACGACTGGTTTGAGCTGCACGGGGATCGCCACGGCCAAGACGATCCGGCCATCGTCGGCGGCCTGGCCAAACTGGGGGATCAGCCGGTGATGATCCTCGGCCACCAAAAAGGCCGCGACACCAAAGACAACATCCACCGCAACTTCGGCATGCCCAACCCCGCCGGCTACCGCAAAGCCCTGCGGCTGATGGAACATGCCCACCGCTTCGGCCTGCCCCTATTGACCTTTATCGACACGCCGGGGGCCTACCCAGGGGTTAAGGCAGAAGCCGAGGGCCAGGGGGAAGCGATCGCCACCAACCTGCAGACCCTGTTTCGGCTGGAGATCCCCATCATCTGCACCGTCATCGGCGAAGGGGGATCCGGGGGGGCTTTGGCCATTGGCATTGGGGATCGCATCTTGATGTTTGAGCACGCCGTCTATTCGGTGATCTCGCCGGAAGGCTGTGCGGCCATCCTTTGGAAAGATGCCAAGAAAGCGCCGCAAGCAGCGGCAGCCCTGCGCATTACCGCCCAAGACCTGCTGCAGCTAGAGGTCATTGACGAGATCTTGCCGGAGCCGGTTGGCGGCGCCCACCGCGCCCCCCTGGAAGCTGCCCAGACGCTGAAAGAAGCTCTCCTGCGGCATCTCAAGGAGCTATCTGCTCTGAGCGGGCGGGAGCTGCGGGAGGAGCGCTACCAGAAGTTTCGCCGCATGGGGGCCTTTCTGGAGCTGGCTCAAGAGAGCTAGACCGGATCCCTACCAGGTGACCCGATCCCGCAGTTGCTCAATCCGGGCCGGCCCGATGCCCTTGACCCGCTGTAGATCTTCCAAGGAGGAAAAGGGACGGGCCTCGATGATGCGCTGCGCCAGGGCCGGGCCAATGCCGGGCAACTGCTGCAGCTCTGCTGCGGTGGCGGTGTTTAAGTTCACGCGGGAAGCTTGCGGGGTAGCCGGCTGGGAAGGGGATCCCCTGTCAGGAACGGAGATCACCTCGACTTCCAGCAGCTCCGGCTCTGCTTCAGATGAGGAGAGGGCGACGGGGACAGGGCTGGGGCAGAGGCGGGCTCTCTCTTCCGCCTGTTGCTGCAGGCGGCGGCTGGGGCCAAAGCGGGCCTCGGCAATGAGCCGCTCGAACTCGCGCACAAAGTGATCCACCACCCGCTCATTACGGATGATCAAAAGGTTTTCGTCGTTGATGTGGTTGGCCGCCATTGACCAGTTGTGGGATCCGGTGATCACCGTGGCCTGAGGAGTGCCGGGATCGACGATGGCGAACTTGTGGTGCAGCTTGTCTCCCGGGGCGAGGTTGGGCACGCCCACGGATGAAGCGGGCACTGTCCAAGGCAGGCGGGCCGCGTCCACCCGGCAGTTTTCGTCCGGGAGCAGCAGCCCCCACATCTCCAGGGTGCGGCTGTAGTCGCGAAAGGCAAAGCCGGGATCGAACACGCCGCGGATCAGCACGTTGCGCTCCTGGCGCAGTTGCCTGAGCTGGTTGGCAATGCCTGAGTCCGTAAAGACGAACAGGGCCAGATCCACCTGCTGCTGCGCTTGGGCCAGGGTGGCCGCGATGATGCCGTTGGAAGTGGCCTCGTAGGGCAGGGAGCGGCTGCTGGGAGAAAAATGTACCCCCACGATGGCATCGCCAAGGTAAACCGTCTCCAGGGGACGCTTGAGCTTTTGCACCCCGAAGCGGCTGTCGGGCAACCCTCCCGGCCCATCTCCCCACATGAGGTTGAACTCCTCGGTGTAGAGGCGAGCCAGCTCGGGGCTATCCAGCAGCAGCAGGTGGTTGGCGTTGCCCACACTGCCGGGGGCATCGAAATCCCCGTGGATATCGGAGAGGGTAAAATTGGCCGATCCGGTCAGCACCCGCTGCCCGTCGATAATCACAAACTTGTGGTGCATCAGGCCGCTGCCCTTGGAGCCGTCGGCGGTGTCGTCCAGCCAGGGCACCTGCCCCCCATCGAGCAGGGCATAGACATCCCGCGTGGCGATCTCTTCTGGGGAGAGGCGCCCATCCCGGTTCACATCCACCAAGTTGCGGTACTCCTCGTACTTGCGGCGGCTGCGCTCGTCCAACGCCCGCACTTCGGCAGGGGTGAGCTGGTGCCAGGCCCGCACATAGGTATTTTCGGTAATCACCCGCACCGGGATCCCGGCCTGGCGCCGCTCGGCCAGGGCCTGGGCAATCAGGGGCAGGTTCAACTCTTGCACCGCCACATCCAGCGACTGCTGGGCGGAGCGGATCTGGGAGAGGATCAGCTCCTCCAGGTTGTAGCCGTAGCGATAGACCTGGCGATAGGGATCCCGATAGGTGCTCTCGCGGCTTTGGTTGAACGCCACCCGGATGCGGGGGTGCTGCGGCAGAGGGGCCAGGGTGGGCAGCTCTGGCTCTTGGGGATAAGGCCGAGGTCGGGGGCCCACCCAGTAGCCAATGGCCACCAGGAGCAGCAGCAGGGCAGCCCAGGGCAGCCAACGACGCAGTTGCCGCCGCCAAGATGGGATCCCGATCCCGTTCATCCCCTTTCTCCCCTCCAGCAACCACACCCAGAATACCGAACTTTACCGTAGCCACTTCTACGCAAAAGTGACCCCTGCTCTGCTCTAGGGCCACCCGTGCGAGAACGGCTTTTGACCCTAAGATGGAGACGAATGTTTTGAGTTATTAACTTTTGTTATGAATCACAAAGCCCTCACCCTTGGACTGACGGCGGCCACCTGCTTGGCCTTGGTCGGTTGTGACAGTTCCAGCAACGATACAGCCATTGCCCTGCCGACGCCCACTCCGACTCTCTCTCCCAGCCCTACGCCGCTGCCCAATATCGTCGCCGTTGCCGCTGCTAACCCTAACTTCAGTACCTTGGTGACGGCCCTGCAGGCAGCGGGCTTGGTGGGGGCTTTGCAGCAAGAAGGCCCCTTCACGGTCTTTGCTCCCACCAATGCTGCCTTTGCCGCTTTGCCCCCTGGCACGGTGGAAGCCTTGCTGCGGCCTGAGAACCGGGCAGAGCTGGTGCGCATTCTCACCTACCACGTGGTTCCCGGCTTGGCCCCCTCCAGCGCCCTCAGATCCGGCCAGCAGGTGACGACTTTGCAGGGATCCCCTGTCACTGTCACCCTTCTTGAGGGCGGACGGATTCGCATCAACAACGCCAACGTGATCACCGCGGATATTCAAGCTGCCAACGGCATCATCCACGTCATCGACACCGTCTTGATCCCACCTCGCTAAGGCTTCAGGCATTATTAAGAAAGAAGATCAAGTCCGGCAGTGATTGGGAGGCCCAGCGTGGAACGGCCCAAGTGGGTAGCCATTATGACGGGAGCTTTGGCCATTGCCCTGGGGGTGGGCTATTTGTTGTTGGTGCAGCTATTGGACTACCGGGGGGGCGAGTTTTTGCCAGCGCCGCTGGAGCCGCCGGCGGTTTTGCCAGGGATCCCTGGCCTTTTTGGCCACTTGGGCTGAGGGCGATCTCGATTGGCGTTTTCTGTCTTCAGCTTCTGGTTTTGCCGGTGGGTAGCTGTTCCTAAACAAAGCTTCTTGCAAAAACTGTATGCCCAGCTACAGCTAGCCCTATGCTAGAGAAGCGGCTGCGGAGCCCGCTTGCGCCGGGGTTGCCAGCGGAGAGGGTTCAGCCGTCCTAAATTCGCGAACGCTTCTCTCGCCTTTGCAGATCTCTAGACTAGATAGATCTATAGATCTTCAGGGTTTGCCTGGGGATCAGGATCTGTTCCCGATTGGGCATTTGGGCAAGCTGTGGGTTGGCATGGTGTTGTCGCGCTCCACTTGGCTGTGGTTGTTGACGGGGCTGGGCTTGGCGGCTCTCAGCCAATACCTGCAATGGGTTGAGGGCATCTACAGCTTTGTGGCTCCCTATTCGGTGCCGCTGGCGGATCTGGCGGTGGCCGGCATCCTGGGCGGAACAGTGGCGGCAGGGCTGGTGGCACGCCATTGGTGGCAACAGGTTCGCCGACCGCAACAGGATCCCACCCCAGCGGCCAAGCCGCGGCGGCGGGTTAAGTTGACGCGGGATCAGGTGCAAGCAGATCTGCAGGATGTCGATCGCCTTATCCAGAAGCTGCAGGACGACATTAGCCGTCGCGCCTTGCAGGCCAAGGCGCGGGAGATCGATCGACGGCTGGCCCAGGAAGAATTGCACCTGGTGGTGTTCGGCACCGCTTCTGCCGGCAAAACCTCTCTCATCAACGCTCTGCTGGGGCAGCCTGTGGGGGAAACCGCTCCCACCCTGGGCACCACCCAGCAGGGATCCATTCACACCTATCAACTGGAGGGCTGGAGTGGCCCCATCTCCCTCACCGATACCCCTGGCCTGCTGACCATCGGCGGCGCCGGCGAGGCGGAGGCCCGCGCCCTGGCCCAGAAGGCGGATCTGTTGATTTTGGTGGTGGCCGGGGATCTGCTGGCCTCAGAATATGCCGAGCTGCTCGAGCTGGCCCGGCTGGGGAAATCCACCATCCTGGCCCTTAACAAGACGGATCAGATGTTGCCGGAGGAGGTGGAGATCATCTTGGCCCACCTGCGCCAGCGCACCGCCGGCGTCATTCCCCCTGAGCAGGTGGTGGCCATTGCCGCCGACCCGGAGCCCTTGAAGGTTCGCTACTGCTTCCCCGATGGCTCCAGACAAGAAACCTGGGAGCCGCAGCCCCCCGATACAGGCGCCCTGGTCCAGCAGATGGCCCGCCTGCTGCAGCAAAAGGGATCCCATCTGCGCCTGGCCAACGCCCTGTTGCAAACCCAAACCTTGAGCGAGGCCGTCCAACAGGCCCTGCGGGAAGAGCGCTACCACCAGGGTCGCCAGATCGTGGAGCGGATGCAGTGGGCCACCGCTGCTGCCCTGGCCGTGACCCCCCTTCCGGCTTTGGATATGCTGGCGGGGGTGGTCATCCAGGCGCGCATGATCGGGGAGCTGCATCAGGTGTTCGATCGCCCCATCACCCTGCAGCAGGCTCAACAAATGGCCCACAGCCTGGCGCAAATGATCGTGCAGCTTGGGGGACTGGAGCTGGCCACCCAGGCCCTGGGCTCTGCCCTCAAAGCCAGTCCCTGGATGCTCATGGGGATCCCGCTGCAGGCGGCCAGCGGAGCCTATCTGACGCGGGTGGCGGGGCTGAGCTACCTGGAGTGGCTGCAATCGGGGGATCCCTGGCAAGAGGAGCTCCTGCAAGAGCGGCTCAAGCAGCAGCTTCACAGCCGTTATCCGCTGGCCTTTCTCAAGCAATTGGCTCGCCAAGCCCACTCCAGCAGCTAGCCGAACAGCCCAAGCTCAGCTAGGGCCATTTCAAAAGCAAAAAACCCGTCGCTAGCCCAAAGCAACCCCCTCGGCGGCATGGCCATTCGCCGGCAACTGGTTGAGATCCAACTGCCAAAGCTGAAATTGCTGCGGCTTCCCGGCCTTGGGCACTTGCAGCCAGACCAGTCCCCTTTGCCCCACCTGCAACACCTCGGATCCGACGGGCACGGCCACCTGGGCCAAGGGATACCCCCCCTCGCTATACAGCCAGAGGGAAGAGAACTCCTCCCCCTCGCGACACAGGAGCAGCACGCCCCAAGGGGCCTTGGCCATTTGCAGGGGCCACCCCTTCAAAAACCAGCGGCGCAGCCGCAGCGGGTTGACCTGCACCGAGCAAAGGTGGGGGCAGCATCCCTGGCCTCCTCCATCCCCGCCGGCAAAAAGCAGCCGCTCCCCCAAGCTGAGCACTCTCCCCCTGGGATCCAGGGGTAGGCGATAGCGCAGCGGCTGGGAGCCCGTCTGCGGAGGCCAGGCCGCCGGATAGGGCAACACAGTCATTTCCACCCACTGCCGCCCCAATCCCGCCAACAGCACCAGATGCTCCGAGAGAGCCAGCAAGCGGAGCAGGGATCCCGTTGGCACCTGCCAAGGCCAGCGAAAGTAGCAGTGGAACTCCGGAAAAGGTTGAGCTACGGTTGGCCCAGCCGGCAGCCATTGCACTGCCCCAATTTCTTTGGCAGTGGCCCAGACCAACTCCTGCCGCTCCGCCAGCCAGGTGGCTCGCCAATCCTCCGCAAAACTCAGCAAGGTACGGACGCGCGCGGGACTCAGATGCAAAAGGTTGCTTTTGGAAAAAGCCAAAGCCTCCGGGAAGCTCGGCAAGGGCAGCACTTGCTGCAACGGTTCGGCCAAGGAGAAACAGGCCAGAGGCGGCGCTCCTGAGGCAAGGGTCTGCAGATCCAGCCACTCCAGCCGCTGAGGGGTTACCCGCAGCAGCAGCGGGGATCGGGAGCCGCTCGGATCTTCACAGATGCAGAACTTTTGCTCAGGCAGGGACTCCATCCCGCCCTCGCCAACAAAACCCGGATCCGGCAGATCCCAGACCTGCAGGCCGGGAGGTGACCGCCTGGACAGGCGAGGGCCGACCCAACAACCGGCTGGCTCCTGCCACTCCCGGGCAAAGGTTGCCAGGGCCGAACGCATCTGGGCCGCGGTGCGAAACCGCCGCAGGGGCAACTTGCGCAACGTGATCTCCAGCAGTTCCTGCAGCGGGGCCGGGATCCCTTCCGGACAGACAAACGGCTGGTTGAGGTGGGCGTGCATCAACTGGCTGGGGGAGCCGGAAAAGGGTCGCCGGCCCGTCAACAGCTCCAGGAGGATGATCCCCACCGCGTAGAGGTCAGAAGCGGGGCTGAACTGGCCGTAGAACCGCTCTGGCGCCATGTAGGCGGGGGAGCCGGTGGCAGAGATCTCGCCGGGAGCAGGCTGGGGGTGACGAGCGATGCCAAAGTCCGTCAGCTTCAGTTGCCAACCCTGGGGCGTGGGCTTGAGCAAGATATTCTCTGGCTTGACATCGCAGTGGATTACCCCCTGTCGATGGGCATGATCCAAGCCGGCCAAGATCTGATCCACAAAGCCCAAAACCTGCTTGACCGGCAGCCACAGCCCCCGCTCCACCTGGTCGATCAGCTCCCGCAGCGTGCCCCCTTCGCAGTACTCCAACACCAAATAGCGCCCCTCACGGGCATGTTCGAGGGCGTAGCAGCGGGTGATGTTGGGGTGGTTCAATGTCAGCAGGTAGCGCAGCTCCCGCAGCAGGTTGGGGGTGGGAAAGCGCTCTGCCGGCAGCTCCTTGAGGGCCACCAGATCCCCCCCGTGGCGGGGCCGGGCACAGAACACGCGCCCATACTGCCCTTGGCCGGCCAAACCCAAAATTTGGTAGCTGTCGTGAATCGACTTGGTGGTACGGGTGCGTCGGGACACGGCCCCAGGGGAATCCATTGCCCGCTCTCTTCTTGTCCTAATCTCGGCACGGGAACGCTGGACACCTAGGCACCTTTGCCGACAGGGCTGCTCCCCCTGCACCCCCCAACAGAGAGCTTAGGAGCCGGTTAACTGCTTGAGCAGCTCCGCCGCGTGAGCCTCCACCTTGACCTTGGTGATGATGGCCTCGATCTTCCCCTCCGGATCGATGACAAAGGTGGTGCGGTGAATGCCGTTATAGACTTTGCCCATGAACTTTTTCGGGCCATAGACGCCGTAGGCGCTGGCCACCTTGGCCCCCTCGTCCACCAGCAGCGGAAAGGGAAGCTGCAGTTTTTGGGCAAACTTTTGGTGGGAACGGGCGTCGTCGGCGCTCACCCCCAAGACGTGGATCCCGTGCGCCTGATACTCGGCGTAGGCATCGCGAAAGCCACAGGCTTCTCGGGTGCAGCCGGGAGTGTTGTCCCGCGGGTAGAAGTAGAGCACCACCCGCCGGCCCCGCAGCTGGCTCAGGCTGACCAAATTGCCCTCGGCATCGGGCAGGGTAAACTCCGGCGCCGGATCCCCAACAGCAAGAGCCATAGACGGGATCCCTCCTCAGGTGGATTTTTTGGGGGAGAGGATCATCGTGATGTTTCGCCCTTCCTTTTGGGGGGGCTGCTGCATTTCCGCCACGCCTTCTAGGTCTTTGAACAAGCGCTGCAGCAACTCTTCCCCCAACTCGGCGTGCTGGGCCTCGCGACCGCGAAACATCACCGTGGCTTTTACCTTGTCTCCATCCCCCAAAAACTGCTGAGCGCTGCGCAGGCGGACGTGGTAGTCGTGCTCGCCGATGTTGTAGCGAAACTTCACTTCCTTGATCTCGGCGGTGTGTTGTTTTTTGCGGGCCTCCCGTTCTTTTTTCTCCTTCTCAAACTTGAACTTGCCGTAGTCCATGATGCGGCAGACGGGAGGATCCGCCTTGTCGCTGACCAAGACCAAGTCCAGATCTTTTTCTTCGGCCAGGCGCAGGGCTTCGCGCGGGCTCATGATCCCCAACTGGGTGCCATCGGTGTCGATGAGGCGAATTTTGGGGAAGCGGATGCGCTCGTTGATGGCCGGCAGCTCTGCGCGCTGCTTGCGGGGCAAGCGGTCAAGTGGACGTTCTACGGACAAGTTTTCCTCTCTGTGAACAACAACCTAGATGGTAGTACTCAGAGAATAGCAGCCTCTTTTGCGCCGTTGCTGGCCGACGGACTTGCACCCCCAAGTGGTCTATCGGCCAGGAGGGCAAGGCATGCTGCACCTATACTAGCCGGCATTTTTTGTTTTCTTCTAGGGGTTCGCCGACCCACTGGAAGGAAGAAGGATGCTGGATTGGGGCAGCAACCGCGGTAGGATAACCAAAGTGGCGCTCCTGCCGGTGAGAGGGCAGGGGGGGCTTGTTTTCCGGTTAGCAGGGAGGGCAAAAGTGGTGCAGCTCGGTTTAACGGAACGGGAACTGAAAGAGTTGGCCCAAAAGTCGGTGCAACTGATCCTGAGCCCGCGAGAAGGAGATAGCGAGGCGCTGGCTCAGTACAAAGCCTCGGCCGAATTCCGGGCAGGAGTTCATCTGGCCTGCGCGGCCATGGTGCTCGTCTTGGCGGAAAACAACGAGCGGATTAGCCAGCAGTTGGCTGCTCTCCAGGAAAAGGGATCCCTACCTCTACAGGAACCTTCCCAAAAACCTGCCAGCTAGAGCTGTGCCATGGTTCCAGAGACAGACCCACTGCAAGTGCGCAGCGAGCGGGACGCGATGGGGGAGCGGCAACTGCCGCAGTCGGTGTACTACGGCATCCAAACCGCCCGCGCCCTGGAGAATTTTCCCATCAGCGGCCTCAAGCCGCTGCCGGAGTACGTGGAGGCCTGCGTGCTCATCAAAAAAGCGGCGGCGGAGGTCAACGGCGAGCTGGGCTGCATTCCCCCCGACGTGGCCAAGGCCATTGTCCAAGCGGCAGACGAGATCCTCCAGGGATCCCTGCGGGATCAGTTTGTGGTGGATGTGTACCAGGCCGGGGCGGGCACCTCCCACCACATGAACGTCAATGAGGTGTTGGCCAACCGCGCCCTGGAGATCCTGGGAGAGCCCAAGGGGCGCTACGAGCGGGTCAGCCCCAACGACCATGTCAACTACGGCCAATCCACCAACGACGTCATCCCCACCGCCATTCGCCTGGCGGCCCTGCTGCGGGTGCGGCGGGATCTTTTGGGCACGCTGGACAACCTGGTGGCGGCGCTGGAGCAGAAAGCACAGGAGTTCCACGGCATTCTCAAGGCGGGCCGCACCCATTTGCAGGATGCTGTCCCCATAAGGCTGGGAGATAGCTTCGGCGCCTATGCGGCCATCTTTGCCCAGCACCGCCGCTGGATCGAGGAGGCCAGCCAGGCTCTGGGCAGCTTGGGGCTGGGGGGCAGCGCCGTCGGCACCGGCCTCAATACCCATCCCCAGTACCGGCAAAAGGTGGTGCAACGGCTGGCAGAGTACACCCAGTTGCCCCTTACCCCGGCCCCCCATCCCATGGCGGCGATGCAGAGCATGGCCCCCTTTGTGCACCTGTCGGGATCCCTGCGCAACCTGGCCCAAGATGCCATCAAAATGGCCAACGACCTACGCCTGATGGATTCCGGCCCCAAGACTGGCCTCAAAGAGATCCAACTGCCGCCGGTACAGCCCGGCTCCTCCATCATGCCCGGCAAGTACAACCCGGTGATGGCCGAGATGCTGAACATGGTCTGCTTTCAGGTGATCGGCCTGGACACCGCCATTCTCCTCGCCGCCCAGGCAGGCCAATTTGAGCTCAACGCGATGATGCCGCTGATTGCCTATAACCTCCTGCATAGCTTGCAGATCCTCAACAACAGCCTGCGCGTCTTTACCGAGCGCTGCGTCCGCGGCATCACCGCCCAGGCGGATCGCTGCCGCAGCTATGCTGAGGGGACGCTGGCTTTGGTGACTGCCCTCAATCCCTACATTGGCTACCTGCAGGCGGCAGAGGTGGCTAAGATCTCCCTGGAAACCGGCAAGCCCATCCGCCAGATCGTGTTGGAGCGCAACTTGATGAGCCCGGAACAGGTGGCCAAGGCGTTGAATCTGGAGGCGATGAGCCAGATGCGCTCTTAGCCCCTCCGCGAAAAGGGCAATTAGCCCTCTCGCCTGCCCCTTCCCCCTAGACTAAGTAAGACTCTCCTTTGCCAAGGCAGGCCATGACCGGAGAACGACTGAGCTTGCGGACGAAGCTGGCCTATGGGGTGGGGGATCTGGGCACGGGCATGACGGCCAATATCCTCATCTTTTTCCTGCTGCCCTTTCTCACCAATACCGTCGGCATGGCGGCAGGCTTGGCCGGCAGCATCTACGCCATCACCCGCTTTTGGGATGCCGTCAACGATCCCATCATCGGCATCCTCAGCGACCGCACCCGCAGCCGTTGGGGCCGTCGCCGCCCCTGGCTGCTGTTTTCGGCCATCCCCTTTGGCCTGACTTTTGCAGCTCAGTGGTGGATCCCTTTTCCCGGTCAGATGGGCCCCCTTTTCGCCTACTACCTGGCGGTGTCCCTGCTGTTCAACACCTTTTATTCTGCCGCCAACATCCCCTACGCCTCCCTGACGGCGGAGCTAACCCAGGATTACGACGAGCGCACCCGGCTCAACCAATTTCGCTTTGCCTTCTCGGTGGGGGGCAGCATGGTTGCCGTGGTTACCTTTCCGCTGCTGTTTAACCTGCTGCCGGATCGGGCTGCCGGCCATCTGCTGGCGGGGGCTTGTTTTGGGGCCATCTCGGCTGTGCCCCTGCTGCTCTGCTTTTGGGGAGTACGAGAACGTTTTCAATCCCAACGAGATCCGCTGCCTCTGCTGCAGCAACTGCGGGTGGCCTTCAGCAACCGCCCCTACCTGTTTGTCAGCGGCATCTACCTGTGTTCTTGGCTGGCCTTTCAGTTCACAGCCACGATCATCCCCTATTTCATCGTCTTCTGGATGGGCCTGCCCGAGGTGTGGATTTCTCTGGTGGTGTTGGCGGTTCAGAGTGTTGCCGTGCTGACCCTGTTTGCCTGGACATGCCTGAGCGCTCGGCTGGGCAAGCGCGCCATGTACCTGATCGGGGCGGGGTTTTGGCTCATCTCGCAGGCGGGCCTATTTTTCCTGCAGGCCGGCCAGGAGCGGCTCATGATTGCACTAGCCCTGTTGGCAGGGATCGGGGTTTCCGCCACAGTGTATCTTGGCCCTTGGTCAATGCTGCCGGATGTCATCGACCTGGACGAGCTGCACACTGGGGAGCGGCGGGAAGGGATCTTCTATGCCTTCATGGTGTTCTTGCAAAAGGTGGGCCTGGCGCTAGGGCTGTTTTTCGTGGGACAAGCTCTGGATTGGGCCGGCTTTATCCCTTCGGTGGCCGGAGAAGCCCCACCCCTCCAGCCAGAATTGGCCTTGCTGGCCATCCGCCTCGCCATCGGCCCCCTGCCGGCAGTGGCTTTAATCGGTGGGATCCTGCTGGTGTGGCTGTACCCCATCACCCGGCAGCGCCACCGGCAGATCCTAAGGGAATTGGAGGCAAGACGAGCGGGAGCTGCTCCTGAGGGATCCCCTTAGACAGGGGGCCGCTTCCCGTCTGTCAGTTGAGGATGATGCGCAAGCCACTGCCGGAGGGCTGCACCGGCTCGGAGTTGGGCAGAATCCGCAGGCCGCTGCCGGAAGGCTGGATCACAGGGTTGTCAGTATTGACGAAGAAGGTGTTGGAGCGGCCATCCCGCTCGTAGACCACCACGTCGTTGGGGTTGAACTGGGAGCGGCAGATGATGGGAGAGTTGTCGGCAGCGGTGGCGGCGCTGCAGCGGTAGCCAGGGGCAGAGACCACTTGGCCCTCTGCATCGAGGGAAAAAGGAACTCCCCCAGGCGGGATCGGAGCCAAGAGCGGCTGGTCGGGGTTGAGGATGACCGAGCCACCGGTGCTGGGTTCGACCAGGATCCCGCGCCCGTCGATGACGATCCGCTGGGCTTGTGCAGGGACGACCGCCCCCAAGAGCAGAGCCAGGCTCAGGCTGAGTTGGAGGGGAATAGACAGCTTCATCGGATATCTCCTTTGGCCCAGGGCCATCCCACTTTTTGGGATCCATCGGCCATCCCCGATGGGATCCTGACTTGATCTTGGCCCAGGCAGAGGGAGCACCCCAGGGCGGAAGCCGTCACCTCGGTTGCCAGGATGGGCACTTTGGCCTCGGCTCGACTACCCCAGCCCCAAGCGGCCCAGCGCCAGCCCCACCACCAGCATCCCCAACACCAGAAAAGGCTGAGCGCTGGCCTGGTATTTGACGTCGTTGTTGAGGGGATCCCGCAGCAGGTACATGTCTTGGAAGGTGATCTGCGGGATAATCAGCAGCACCAAAATTGCGGCGTAGAGCTTTAGGCCAGCTCCCAGCAAAAACGAGGCCATGCCGAACTGAAACAGGTCGATCATCAGCGCCGCGATCCAGGCCGCCCCCATCGCCCCAAACATCACCGGCAAGGAGGCGAGGCCAAATTGTCTATCCCCCTCCATGCTTTTGAAATCGTTGACCACGGCGATCCCCAGGCCGGCCAAGCTGTAGATCAGGGTCAGAATGCAGATTGTCCAGTTCAGCTCGCCAAAGAGGGCATGTCCCGTCCACCAGGGCAGGGCGATGTAGCTGGCCCCCAGGGCGTAGTTCCCCAGCCAGCCGTTGCGCTTTAGTTTCAGGGGCGGCGCCGAGTAGATGTAGGCAATTAGGGCTCCCGCCAGGGCAATGCAGGTGATCACCGGAAAGTCGTGGCCGGTGTACCAATCCAGGGCATAGGCCAACGCCAGCCCCAGGATCAGCAGCACCCAGATTTGGATGACCACCCGCCGCAGGGAGATGGCCCCGGAAGGGATGGGGCGATAGGGCTCGTTGATGGCGTCGATGTCGCGGTCGTAGTATTCGTTCAGGGTCTGGGTGTAGCCCGTCATCAAGGGGCCGGCCAGGATCATGCCCACCAAGATGAGGGCCACGTTTTCCCAAGTCCAGGTGAAGTGGCCGGAGGAGGCCGCTCCCGGAATCAGGCCCCACACCAGCGGGATCCAGGTCACGGGCTTCATCAGTTGCAGGTGGACTTGCCAAACGGAGCGAGACTCCACCTCTGCCCCTTTCATGCCCAAGAGTTGGCGGACACGCCGGGCGGCGGATCCCTTGTCGGCTTCAGGAGCCGGGGCGGTTTCTGCGCCAGGACCCACAGCAGGGGCCATTTCGTCTGCCGTCGGCGCCCAAGATGGCTCTTGAGAGGTGCTTTCGCTCATGGTGGGGTGCGCAATCAAACTTCAACAACGGGGATACCCACCCCCATTCTGAGGCATCTTCCCACATTCCTCAAAACTTTCCTCTACACAATCTGCGCTGCCACGAATAGGGAGTGGTGCTGGGCCGGGATCCGCTCTTTCTCGGCTGCCGGGATCACCAGGGGGGGCTGTCGGGTATAGTTGACGGGATCCCGGAACCAAGGTCGGCTGTAAGTGTTGTAGAGGAGGGGCCGGGGAGCAGCAGAACGATTGGCCCGGCCCAGGTGAATCAAGCGGTAGTCGAACAGCAGGCAGGATCCCTTGGCCAGCGGCGGATCGACAAAGGGCATCTGCCGGGCCAGCTCGGTGTAGTGGGCCTCGAAAACAGCGTGGCTGCCAGGCCAGAGGCGGGTCATGCCGTTCTCTTCGTTGACCTCCACCAGCGGGATAAGCAAATTCAGGGCATAGCAGGGGACGATGGCCTCTAGAATTGCGTCGCCGAAGAGGTGGGAGAGATCCCGGTGAACCTGTTGGTCGGCGGATCCCGGCAGAGAAACTACCACCCCCAGCCCGCTCAGGATCAGGCTTGATCCCAAGATTCGCTGCAAGATAGGCAGGATTAAGGGATGGGCATAGAGCAGGGGATCGTTAAAGGGCCCCTCCAGGCGCACCGTCACCATCACTCGTCGATTGCCCACCAACAGGGCGTCGGGGTGGTTTTCGTGGGTGCAGTAGCGGCTGTAGGTGGTCAGAAAGCTACTGTGTAGCTTGTCGATGAGCGCCGTGGGGAAGATCTCCGGCAGCACCAGGTAGCCCTCGGTGGAAAACAGGTAAAACGCCTGCTCTACGGTCTCTGGATCCGGCTGCCGGCGCTCCCGCTCGGCATGGCTAAAGTGCACCTGGGCTAACACGAGCCTTTACTCCTTCTGCAAGCTGGCCACTGCCATGAGCATGCCCCGCGCTTTGTTCAGGCATTCTTGGTACTCCCGCTCCGGATCCGAGTCGGCCACGATGCCCGCCCCGGCTTGGATGCTCACCTGGTCCCCCTGAACCAGCAGGGTGCGGATGGTGATGGCGGTGTTCAGTTGGCCGGCAAAGTCGTAGTAGCCATAGGCGCCGGCGTAGGGGCCGCGGCGACACCCTTCCAGCTCGTGGATAATCTGCATGGCGCGGATCTTGGGAGCGCCAGTAACCGTGCCGGCAGGAAAGGTGGCCCGCAGCAGATCCCAGGCGCTGTAGCGGGGATCCAACTGCCCCACCACATTGCTGACGATGTGCATCACGTGGCTGTAGCGCTCGATCTGCATCAGGTCGTCCACCTGCACGGATCCCAGGCGGCAGACCCGCCCCAGGTCGTTGCGGGCCAAGTCCACCAGCATCACATGCTCTGCCCGCTCCTTGGGATCCGCCAACAGCTCCTGCTCCAACTGGCGGTCTTGGGCGGGGGTGGCGCCGCGGGGGCGGGTGCCGGCGATGGGACGCACGGTGGCGATGCGCTCTTCCCCTATCCGAGTGAGCTTGACCATCACTTCTGGGCTGGAGCCGACAAGGCAGAGATCGCCAAACTGGAAAAACGCCATGTAGGGGGAGGGGTTAATCAGCCGCAGGGAGCGGTAGAGCCGGAAAGGATCTCCAGCAAAAGGGGTGGTGAAGCGCTGCGAGAGCACCACCTGAAAGATCTCGCCAGCCCGGATGTAGGCTTTGGCCTGCTCCACCGCCTGGCAGTAGGCGGCGCGGCTGAGGGTGCTGGGGGGAATGGCATCGGGCAGTTGCGGCTTCCAGTCGAGGCTGAGGTGGGCAAGAGAAAGGGGGGCGCTGAGCTGTTGCACCAACTGTTCCACCCGCCGGCAGGCTTGGGCGTAGGCCTGCTCCGCCGGCTGCTGGCGTGTGTCGGCAAAGGCCACCACCCAGATCTTGCGCTTGACCTGGTCGAAGATCAGGATGCTGTCCACCTGCATGAGGATAGCGTCGGGGGGATCCCCCGGCTGCAGGGGGTGAATGGGCACCTTGGGCTCGATCCAGCGAATCAGCTCATAGCCCCAGTAGCCAAAGAGCCCGCCGATGCTGCTGGGCAACTCCGGCAGGTGCACCGGCTCATAGGGCTGCAGGCAGCGGGCCAAAACGGCAAAGGGATCCCCTTGGTGCTGCTCTCGATGCCCATCGCGGTGGATCTGCAAGGCCTGATCCCCGCGCACCTGCAAAACCCACAAAGGGTCGCAGCCGAGGAAGCTGTAGCGGGCCACCTGTTCCCCTCCCTCCACCGATTCCAGCAGAAAGTTGTAGGGCCGCCCGGCACAGACCCGGTACCAGGCAGAGACAGGCGTTTCCAAGTCCGCCACCCATTCTTGGTAGACCGGGATGAAATTGCCCTGTTGGCTGAGGGCGAGGAACTCCTTCAGAGAAGGGGAGATCATGGCCTGCACCTTCGCTTGCCCCTCTGACTTTACCTTAAGGGGGGAGCTCCAACAGCACCGCCACCGATTAAGCTGAGGGGGGCCTTTCTCTGAGCAACCTTGCCATGCACACCCCATCGCAGATCCTTCGCGAGCGCCTGCGCTTTCAAGGCCACAAGTACACCTTTGTCAGCCAGCGCTTGCGCTTTCCCAACGGCACCGAAGGGGAGCGGGAGTACCTCCTCCACCCCGGCGGCGTGGTGGCCGTGCCGGTCACTGCCGAAGGCAAGTTCGTCTGCATTCGCCAATATCGCTTTGCCGTCGCCGCCTACCTCTACGAGTTTCCCGCCGGTACCGTCGAGCCAGGGGAACATCCTGATGAAACCATTCGCCGCGAGCTGGAAGAAGAAACCGGCCTGCGCGCCCACCGCTGGGATCCCCTCGGCCAATTTTATCTGTGCCCCGGCTATTCCAGCGAGATCATGTACGCCTACCTGGCGCGGGATCTGGAAGTGCTGGATGCTCCACCGGCCAAGGATGAAGATGAAGACATTGCGGTGGTGGAGCTTTCGCCTGCCGAACTGACAGAAATGGCCCGTTTTGGCCTGGATTTCGACAGCAAATCCATCACCTGCTTTTGGCGGGCCCAGTTGTTTTTGGCAGCGGAAAATGCGGCCTTTGCGAGCAGGAACAAGCCCTAGGCATGGCCATCCTGCGCCTTGCCCAGCCCCCCTCTCCCCCTGGGAGAAGGGAGCGGGGGATCCCTGCCGCCAACAGGCTTAACCTCTACAGCAAAGTGGCGGCATAGTGGGCAGCCCCTATCAAGCCCACCTGGGCGTTCACCACCACCTGCACTGACAGTTGCTCCAGCAGAGTGCGCATCCGTCCCTTATCCAAAAAGGAGGGCAAAAACTCTCCCTCCCGCAACAGGCGCAGGAGCTTGGGCGCGATCCCGCCGGCGATGAACAGGCCCCCACGGGGCAGCAGGTGCAGGGCAAAATTGCCGACAGCGGCCCCATACAAGCTGGTAAACAGCCGCAAACACTCCACCGCCAAGGGATCCCGTCCCTCCAGGGCGGCATTGGCAATTTGGGCGGCTGGGTCGACGGGGCTGGCTCCCCTTTCCCAGGCGGCAATTTGGGCCAGCAACTGCTCCTCTCCCTGGCCCCAGCGGCTATCCCGCAGAAATTGATAGATGGCCACGATCCCCTGCCCCGAGACCACCCGCTCGGTGGAGACGCGCCCATGTCGTTGTTGCAGATACCGCAGCAGCTCCCATTCCAAAGGGGTCCGTGGAGAAAAATCCACATGCCCCCCCTCGCTGGCATGAACCTGGTAGCCGCCTTCTCCCCAGGTGAGGTAGGCCTGCCCCAGCCCTGTGCCCGCCCCGATGACGCCGATGGGCGCCTGGGGCTGCCGCTCTCCTGTCTGCAGCGTTTCCAGATCCTGATCTCGCAGGGCCAGCACCCCATAGCCTACGGCGCTGAAGTCGTTGATCAACGCTAGGCGGGGGATCCCCAGCTCCGCCGCCAACTGGCTTGAGTGCAGGCTCCAGGGCAGGTTGGTGATTTTGGCCCTCTGTCCCCCGGCTCCTGGACTGCTTTTTTCTTCCACTACGGGGCCGGCCACAGCAAAGCAGGCGGCAACCGGTTGGGGATCTCGCCCCAGCTCCTGCCGTGCCTGGGCCAGAAACTCCAGCACCACCGGGGTGAGGTTGGGATAGCTCTGGCTGGCGTAGCGGCAGTGGTAGAGGCTGTGATCGGGATCTTGGGCATTGAAGAGGCTGAGGCTGGTCTTGGTGCCCCCGATATCTCCCGCCAACAGCAACTCCATAGTGTTTTCCGGGCAGCGCGTTATTCTCACCCTGACATTTTCGGCAGTACCCTGGCAACGCCGGCCCCTCTCGGCCGGGGCGGGAAAGGGCAGGGAAGATGCTATGTTAACTGATGTAAAAGTTTCTAAGATTGCGTTTTGTTTCCTACCTCTTGTTCGCCGCCTCTCCAAGAAGAGCCTTCCCTGGCCTCCCAGGGCCCAGTCGGACGGGAGATTCCCCGTTCTTCTCTGCGAAGGCGGTTTCCCTCTCACCACGCCATCGGGGGAGCGGCGGCTGTGCTGGTGTGCCTACCCGTTTTTGTGGCAGCGCCCCTGGTGCGCTATAGCCCTTGGCTGAGCTTGGCGATGACTCTAGGCTGGCTGGGCCTTAGCTGGCGGCTCTACTCGCGGCCCCGCACCCGCATCTGGGGGGATCTGCTCTACGGCTTCACGCTGACTTGGCTGGCAGGATCCCTGTATTGGGGATGGCTGCGCTTTGAGCCTCTTTGGCACATGCCTGTGGAAGCCTTGGGGATCCCGATTGTCTGGTGGGGGACACGGCGACGGTTTGCCCGCATCGGTACCTGGTTTTATCTCGGCTCCCTGTGGGGTACGGCGGTTACAGATCTCTACATTCACTCGGTGGGGCTGCTGCCTGAGTGGCGGCAGGCGATGCAGTTTGACCGGTTGGAGCAGGCGGTTGTCCCTTTTAGGGCGGCCCTCGACAAAATGGCTACCCCCTGGGGCCTGGGTTGGGGCATCGGCTTGGGCCTTCTGTTGCTGGGTGTTGGATTGTGGAGAGTGCAGGGATCCCGCCGCTTGCACCATTGGGCCTTTGCGGGAGCAGTGCTGAATACCCTGTTGGTGGATGGGCTCTTTCTGTGGGGGGCGGCCTTGCTTCGCTGAGCCAACCACCTCTGCGGTGCTGACCCAGAAAATGGCGGCGCAAGGGACAACATTGAGGTCTGCAGAGGAGCCTGCCTACCGTTGTTTGGAGTTTCTACGTAGCGCTTTGTTGTGGCCAGGTAGCCGCGAAGGATCTCTTCCTCCCCAGGGAAGGTAGCTGACTTCTCCGGTGGGAGCAGTCCTCCAGCCTAGGAAAGAGTTCTCTGGCTTACCCCTGGGCGAAAGCCAGCTATAGGGGCGGGGAGAGCGTCAAGGTCAGTCGGGTGTCGGTACGCCTGTTCGGCAGGAGGCAGCTCCGGCAGCGGTGCCGGCTGGGGGAAAAAGTCGATGACCTCCCAGCTCTTGGCATCGGGAGAGGGATGGGCCAGTAGCCACCGTTCGGGCAGGGTTTTGGGCTGCGCTCCCCCAGGGGAAGGGGAACTTTGCGCCTTCTGGTGGGCCAGGGTGAGCTGGAAGGGATCCCCCTTGCGGCGGTAGGGGCGGCGGGATCCCGGTGGCTTGACAATTACGGTATAGGTGCCGCTGAGGTGGTGGCCTTCCAGTTTCTCTCCTGAGGCCAACAGCAGGGGTTCACGGCGATCCTGACGAATTTGGACATCCTGCACTTCCAAACGGCCTGCTAAGCGGTCGCTGCCCACCAGCGAGGCAACCGGCTCAGCCGGGTGGGAGATCTGGTAGGCCAGAGCCTGCTGCACAACCGACTTGGGAGGTCGGGGGCCACAGCCCCCCAGTAACCCCAACAGCCCAATGGCCAGGAGGCTCATCAGGCAACGCAGGCTATTGCGCAGGGCCTGCCCCCTATGGCGCCGGCTTCTCTCCGGTTTTGCCATGGCCTCCTCCCTAAGCAATCTCTGTTGGCATCGTGGCCAAGCCCCTCAGACGACTGCCACGGTGGGGTGCTGCTTCAAGTACTCGGTATTGACTCCCGACTCGCGGGTGAGAGCTACCAGGCCGGTGCGGGCAATCTCCCGAATGCCGAAGCTGGTTAACATCTTGATGATGGCCACCATTTTGCCCGGATCCCCTGTCACTTCCAAAGTTAAAGACTCTTCCGCCACATCCACAATCCGGGCACGGAACATCTGCGCCACGTCCATGATGGCCGAGCGAGTTTCGATGCTGGCGTTGACCTTGACGAGCATCAGCTCCCGTTCTACACAGGGGACATGGGTAATGTCGGTTACTTTCAGCACGTCGATCAGCTTGTAGAGCTGCTTGGTCATCTGCTCCACATCGTGCTCATCCCCCTGCACCACCATGGTGATGCGGGAGATGCCAGGCCGCTCGGTGGGGCCAACGGTGAGGCTGTCGATGTTGAAGCCCCGGCGGGCAAACATGCCGGCGATGCGGGTTAAGACCCCGGGCTGATCCTGCACAAGAGCGCTGAGGGTGTGTTTCACGGCAGCCACAGAAGGAGGTGGGAAAAATCCAACTGCAGATCAGGGGAATTGAGATGGCGATAAGCAAATTTTACGCCAGTTTCGCGGCAATGTTCTGAGGGGATCCCTTCGACCTCGCTAGCCAAAGGCTCCGGGATCTCCGTCCAAATCCTGGAGCTGCCGCAAAGATCGATGCGCCTGTTCCTGCAAAACTAGGTTGTGGTGTTGGCGGCTGACCTGCAAAGCGGCTTGCCAACTGGAAATAGCCGTTGCCCTATCTCCCATATTTCCGTAAGCCAGCCCCCGACCGTACAAGCCGTACTCGTCGGTGGGATCCCCGAGGTTGCCGTCGGCTTCCAAGCGAAAGGCCTGGTCGTAATCGTCGAGGGCAGCTTTGATCTCCCCCAGCTCGTAGAGAAGATTGCCCCTGATGTAGAGAACGTGGGGTTGGCAGGGTTCTGCCTCGAGGCTGCGGCTGAGGTCGGCAATGGCCTCGTCATAGCAATCGGCCCAAGCATAGGCAACGCCCCGCCCATAGTGGTGGGCCGGACAGGGATCCCAGCGGATGGCCTGGGACCAATCGGCCACAGCCGCCTCCCATTCTCCCAGGTAGCCGTACACCGTAGCGCGGCAGGCATAGGCAGGCGCCGAGGTGGGATCCCGACAAATGGCCTCGTCCAGGTGAGCTAGAGCTGAAGGCAGGGATCCCTGTTGCCTGAGCAGGTTGGCCAAGCGGAGGTGGTGGGGGGCGCTGGGATGCCGGCGTACTACCTCGGCAAGCTCGGCTATTGCCCCCTGCAAATCCCCCTGCAACTGAAGAAGGAGGCCGCGGTAGAGATAGGACTCTGGCCGGCGCGGGGCCAACCGGGTGGCTTGGTCGAAGTCCGCCAGCGCCTGGGGAAGTTGGCCGAGTTCGAGGTAAACCTGGCCGCGCAGAAGGTGGGCGTTGGTCAGACAGGGATCCTGCTGCAGCGCCAGGTTGAGCTGCTCGACAGCCCCTATCAGATCCCGGTTCAGCCACCGTTCGCGACCCCGGTTGTAAGCCAAGATGGCGGGGCGGGTGAAGGCTGAAATGGCTGCCGCACTGGCCAGACCCATCACTGCCGAGAGGCGATCCTGCCGCCAACTGGCCAAGCCCCCCAACAGCAGGGCAGCCGCGAGCAACAGGCGCAAACCGGCCGAGTCGTGGGCTTTGAGCATGGCATCAACCCGGAGCTGGTTTCTCTGATTCTGCCTGATTGGGCAGCGAGAAACACCCATCCGCACGAATTTGGGGAGTCTCTCTTGTTCAGGCTGGATCCGCATAGGAAGGGGATCCCTGCTGTTCCCCTTCCTTCTCCCTTTTGGGTGGAACGGACATTCTAGGCCCAGAGCATCAGCCGCAGCTCATAGGGATCGTGCATGTCAGGATGAAAGGGCAGCAGGCGGATGGCCAGCCCCTGCAAGCCACTGGCCTCGTAGCGAATCTGGCCGGAGAAGATGGCCCGATCCTCCACCGTCTCCACGTAGCGCAGGGGGGTTGCTTGGCCGTTCCGGATCTGGCCGTTGTCGTCCACCGGCCCCTGGTAGGCCTGGACGATGACATCCTGGGGTTGCAGGGATCCCAGCCGCACCTCAACGGTCACCGTGAGGGGATCGCGGGCCATCACCACTTGGTCGTTTTGCGCCGAGGGGAGGCCGGCGGCGGAAGCTTTCTTGGGGGGTTCGACCTGGACATTGACAACCCGAATGTTGTACCAGTTCTCCTGCAGATGGCTGCGCCAGCGGGTAAACTGGCGAGCCGACTCGAAGTTATCGCGGCGCATGCGGTCGAAGTAGTTGCTGAGGGGAATGTAGGCCCGCTCGGCATACTCCAGTACCATGCGCTGGGTGCTAAAGCGGGGGCAGTTGAGCTGAATGGCCTGCTTCATGCGCCGAATCCAGGCGTGGGGCAGGCCATCGCTACCGCGCTGGTAAAACAGAGGGGCAACCTCCTGTTCCAGCAGGTCGTAGAGGGCGTTGGACTCCACCTCGTCTTGGTAGGCGCGATCCTCGTATTCCTCGCCGCGGCCAATGGGCCAGCCGGTCTGGTAGTAATCGGCCTCATCCCACCAGCCATCCAAAATGCTCAGGTTCTGTCCGCCGTTGGCCGCCGCCTTCATGCCACTGGTGCCGCTGGCCTCGCGGGGGCGCAGGGGGGTGTTTAGCCACACATCCACCCCAGCTACCAGCAGGCTGGTGATGTACATGTCGTAGTCTTCGATAAACACCAGCCGCTGGCGAAACTCCGGCTGGCGCGACACTTGCACAATTTGCCGGATCAGCTCCTTGCCGGCTGTATCGCGAGGGTGGGCCTTGCCGGCAAAGATAAACTGCATCGGGTACTGGGGATGGTTGATCAAGGCTTTGAGCCGCTCCAGGTTGTGGAGCAAGAGAGTGGCCCGCTTGTAGGTGGCAAAGCGGCGGGCAAACCCAATGGTAAGCACCTCTGGGTTGAGGGCTTCTGAGGCCCGTTGGATCTCAGCCGTCGAGGCTGCCCGCTTTTGCAGCTGCTCCACCAGGCGCTCGCGAACGAAGTTGATCAGGCGCGAGCGGCTGCGCTCGTGGGCCCGCCACAGCTCCCCATCCGGGATCCGATCCACTTTCTGCCACAGGGGATCCGAGGGGGGAGCCTCCGCCCAATCCGGCCCCAGGTAGCGATCGTAGAGGGCCTGGTTCTCTTCCCCCACCCAGGTGCGGGCATGCACCCCGTTGGTGATGGAGGTAATCGGCACTTCCTCCAGCGGGATCTCGGGCCAGAGGCGGCTGAACATCTTGCGCGAGACCGACCCGTGCAGCTTGCTGACGCCGTTGACAAACGAGGCCATGTTGATGGCCAGCACTGCCATGCTGAAGGGGGATTGAAAGTCGCCGGTGTTTTCGCGGCCCAGGGCCAAAAAGCGCTCCCGGCTCAGGCCCATCTGGCTGTAGTAGAAGCCGAGGTAGTAATCGATTTTGTCGGGCGGGAACAGGTCGATCCCGGCAGGTACCGGCGTGTGGGTGGTAAACATCTGGCTGGACTTGGCCACCTGCCAGGCTTCTTCAAAGCTCAACCCCTGCTCCACCATCAACAGGCGGATGCGCTCCACCGCCAAAAAAGCCGAGTGCCCCTCGTTCATGTGGTAGACGGTGGGATGGATGCCGAGGGCGCGCAAAGCCCGCACGCCGCCGATCCCCAACATGATCTCCTGGTGGATGCGCAGATCTTGGTCGCCACCGTACAGCTCATCGGTGATGTCTTGGTCGTACTGGCTGTTGGGCTCGATGTTGGTGTCCAGAAGATAGAGGGGCACCCGCCCCACCATCACCTTCCAAATGCGGGCGAACACCTTGCGGTTGGGATAATCCACCTCAATGCGAATTTCGCGGCCCTCCGCATCCTTTTGCAGCTCCAGGGGCATGTTAAAGAAATCGTTAACTGGGTAGCGTTCCTGCTGCCAGCCGTCGGGGTTGAGGTACTGGCGAAAATAGCCCTTTTGGTAGAGCAAGCCCACACCCACCAAGGGCAAGCCCAGATCGCTGGCCGCCTTGAGGTGATCCCCGGCCAAAACCCCCAAGCCGCCTGAGTAAATGGGCAGACAATCGGCCAAACCAAACTCGGCCGAAAAATAGGCGTAGCACTCCCCTTCCACCGCTTGGGCCGAACGATACTTGCGGTACCAAGTGTCTTCCTGCAGGTAGCTCTGCAGTTGTTGGCTGGCCCGTTCCAACTGGGCCAAAAAGCCGGGATCCTCCGCCAATTCATCCAGCCGTTCCTGCCGGATCCGGCCCAGAAGAGCCACCGGGTTGTGGGCACAGGCATCCCACAGATCGGGATCCATGCGCCGGAATAGGCTGCGGGTTTCTACGTTCCAACTAAAATGCAGGTTGTAAGCCAACAAGCGCAGACTTTCCAGCGGAGTAGGCAGGTAGGGAGTGACCTTAAACGTGCGTAGCGGCTTCATGAAAGAATCCGGGAAGAGCGTTGTTTCCACTGTCAGGCTACCTTGCCCTCAGCCTGAGGGCGTGGCTTTTTAACTTGAATGTCGATTTGTAATCCAGTGGATGCCGAGCTGTAATCCAACGGCTGCTCCAACTCCCTCAGGGCTCTATTTAGGATGGATCCGACTGCGCCCCTGGCCGATACGATCGCTGCCATTGCCACTGCGGTGGTGCCTGAACAGGGCAGCGTGGGGATTGTGCGCCTTTCCGGGTCACGAGCCCTTCCCATTGTCCAAGCCATCTTTACCCCTGCCCGCCGCAACGCAGTCTGGGAGAGCCATCGGCTCCTCTACGGCTGGATCCACGATGAGAAAGGCCAAATTCTAGACGAAGCGCTGGCCGTTTGGATGCAGGCCCCCCGTTCTTACACCCGCGAAGATGTGGCAGAGCTGCATTGCCACGGTGGCATCATGGTGGTTCAGGCCACGTTGCAACAATGCCTGCGCCAGGGGGCACGGCTGGCGCAGCCGGGGGAGTTCAGCCTGCGCGCTTTCTTGAACGGCCGCATCGACCTCACCCAGGCCGAAAGCGTGGCCGATCTGGTGGCGGCCCGCTCCCCTCAGGCGGCCCGGATGGCCCTAGCAGGCTTGCAGGGTAAGTTAGGGGGATCCATTCGCGCCCTGCGCCAGGAGCTGCTGGGTTTGTTGGCAGAAATTGAGGCTCGCCTCGACTTTGAAGAGGATCTGCCCCCCCTGGACGTCCCCGCTTGGCAGGCCCGGCTGCAAGCCATCCAGGCCCAGATGCAGGCCCTGCTGGCCACCGCCGAGCGGGGGCAATTGCTGCGCACCGGGGTCAAGGTGGCCATCGTCGGGCGGCCCAATGTGGGCAAGTCCAGCCTGCTCAACGCCTGGTCAGGCCAGGATCGCGCCATCGTCACCGACCTGCCCGGCACCACCCGCGACGTGGTGGAATCCCAGTTGGTGGTCAGAGGGATGCCTGTCCAGCTTTTGGATACCGCCGGCATTCGCGCCACCGACGATCCGGTGGAACGGCTAGGGGTGGAGCGCTCCCAACGGCTGGCTCAAGCTGCCGATGTGCTGGTGCTGGTCATCGACGCCCAGGCCGGCTGGACGGATGCCGACGCCGCCATCTACGCGTCCATCCGCCACCGCCCCCTCATCCTGGTGATCAACAAAACCGACCTCGCCCCCGCCGACAAGATCCGCCTCCCGCCCGAGATCGCCTACCGCGTCCCCGCCGTCGCCGCCCAAGGCCAAGGGATCCCGGAGCTGGAAGAGGCCTTGGAGCAGCTTGTGACTCAGGGGCGGCCCCAGCCCAACCTGGAGGTGAGCCTCAACCAACGCCAGGCCGCCGCCCTCCGCCAGGCCCAAGCCAGCCTGGAACAAGTCGTTCAGGCTATGCAGGCGCAGCTCCCCCTCGATTTTTGGACCATCGACCTGCGCGGCGCCCTGCACGCCCTTGGCCAAATCACCGGCGAGGAGATCTCCGAAGCGGTGCTGGATCAGATCTTCAGCCGCTTCTGCATCGGCAAGTAAGCGCTTGCTAACTCATACTCATTCCGAGTTTGTGTTAGTATGGACTCAGTCGGGAATCAGCAGGCCCCAGAGCCGAGGCGGATCCCAGATAATGGAAACACAACTTAGGAGGTTGGCTATGGTTACCGCCGCAAAAACCCGTCTCTACCCCACCCAGATCGACTTGCCGGCGGAGGCCCGCGCGCAACTGGTGGAGCTGCTCAACCAGTCCTTGGCGGACACGCTGGATTTGAAAACTCAGGTGAAGCAGGCCCACTGGAACGTCAAAGGCATGAACTTCATCGCCCTGCACGAGATGTTCGACACCTTTGCCGGCACTCTGGAGAACTACGTGGACATGCTGGCGGAGCGGGTTACAGCTTTGGGGGGCATTGCCCGCGGCACGGCCCGCATCGTCGCCCAAACCTCAGCCTTGCCGGAGTACGACCTGACGGCTGAAGACGGCCGGGCTCACCTGCAGGCTTTGGCGGCCCGCTACGGCCAGTATGCCGCTTCGGTGCGCCGCAACATCGACCGCAGTACCGAACTGGGGGACGCCGATACCGCCGACCTGTTTACCGAGATCTCGCGCCAGATCGACAAAGATCTTTGGTTGATCGAGGCTCACCTGCAGGCGTAACGCTGGCAAGGCAAATCTGAAGAGGCAAGCGGGATAGGCAAAATGGGCGTCAACGCTCCCCTCCTGTACCTGGTGGCTTTGGCCGGTATCCTCAGCGTGGTGGGCTACTTCGTCCTGCGCGAGGTGCTGCGGATACGGGCCCAGGAAAGAGTCATCCGGCAGCTCCAGCCCCGCCTGAGCAAAGGCAAGGGATCCCCGCAGGAGCACTACGAGTTGGGCAGCGTCTATCTGCAAAAGCGCCTCTACGACCAGGCCATCGTCCAGCTTAAAAAAGCTCTAGAGGTGGCTGGGGAGAACATTCCCCCCGTCTGCAACGCCCTCGGCTTTGCCTACTTCAGCCAGGGGCAATACGACTTGGCCATCCGCTACTACAAAGACGCGGTGGCAGCGGATCCCGGCTATGTAACCGCTTGGAACAATCTGGCCCATGCCTACGAGAAGAAAAATCTCTACGGCCCTGGCCTCGAGGCCTACGAGACGGTGCTGCAACTGGATCCGAAGAATGCCATTGCCAAGCGCCGCGCCGAGTCCCTGCGCAAACGTTTGCGGCCCAGCCCCCGCGGCTGACCGTGTTCTATCTGGGTAGATGTCTGCGCAGATATGTATAAATACTTATGGCAGCTCGCCTATGATTGGCGGTAGCTGCTCAATCCCGACTATTGGAGTTGCTTCTTTTCCCCTCACAAGAAAGGTGAAATCTTGAGAGGGAATGGAGGATTCGGTATCGTATTGCCTGGGCTGGTATTATGTCTTAAAAAACGAGAGGCCATTTCATGGATGCACAATCGGTGGCACCTGTGGTTCTGGTAATCCTGGATGGCTGGGGTTATCGCGAAGCCCCTGAGGGCAATGCGGTGCTGGCCGCCCGAACCCCTGTCGTGGACAGCCTATGGGCTACCTACCCCCATACCCTGCTGCAAGCTTCGGGGCGAGCCGTGGGCCTGCCGTCAGGGCAAATGGGCAACTCAGAAGTGGGCCACCTGACCCTGGGGGCGGGGCGGGTGGTGCCGCAGGAGTTGGTGCGTATCAGCGACGCCATCGAGACGGGATCCCTTTTTCACGAGCCCCTCTTGGTGGAGGTTTGTCATCGGCTCAAGGAGCAGGGGGGCCGTTTTCATTTCATTGGCCTCTGCTCTGAGGGGGGGGTTCACTCCCACATCGACCATCTCTACGGCTTGCTGAAGCTGGCAGCCCAGGCGGGGATCCCTGCCTATGTCCACGCCATCACCGATGGCCGCGATACCTTGCCCCGCGATGGAGCCAGGGTTCTGGCCGCTCTGGAAAAAGAGCTGCAATGGCTGGGCAGCGGCGTCATCGCCACCCTGAGCGGCCGCTACTACGCCATGGATCGGGATCGCCGTTGGGAGCGCACCCAGAAGGCCTACGAGATCCTGACGGAAGACGGCCCTGGCTGTGGCCGCAGCGCCGCCGAGGTGATGGAAGACTTTTACGCCCAGGATATTACCGACGAGTTTATTCCCCCCACTCGCTTAGCTCCGGGGGCGGTGCAGTCGGGAGATGCGGTCATCTTCTTCAATTTCCGCCCGGATCGCGCCCGCCAGCTTACCCAAGCTTTTGTCTGTCCCGACTTTTCCGGTTTTCAGCGCCGTCTGATTCCGGATCTCACCTTCATCACCATGACCCAGTACGATCCGACCTTGCCGGTGCAGGTGCTTTTTAAGCCGCAGAACCTGGATCACCTGCTGGGCCAAGTGGTGAGCGAGGCCGGCCTCAAGCAATTGCGCATTGCCGAGACGGAAAAGTACGCCCACGTCACCTACTTTTTTAACGGCGGCATTGAGCAGCCCTTTCCCGGCGAAGATCGCATCTTGGTGCAAAGCCCGCTGGTGGCCACCTACGACCAAATGCCGGAGATGTCAGCGGTGGAGGTGACCGACAAAGCCATCGAAGCTATCGCCCGCCGCGAATACAGCCTGGTGGTGCTCAACTACGCCAACCCCGACATGGTGGGCCACACCGGCAACTTCAAGGCCACGGTGCGGGCGCTGGAGACGGTGGATCGCTGCCTGGGCCGTCTGCTGGCGGCGGTGGTGGACGTGGGGGGAACCACCTTAATCGTGGCGGATCACGGCAATGCGGAGCTGATGTGGGACGAGCAGGGCAACCCTTGGACGGCCCACACCGCCAACCCCGTGCCCTGCATCCTGGTGGAGGGGGAAAGGCGCAAGATCCCTGGTCGCGGTGGCGATGTCAAGCTGCGCTCTGGCGGCACCCTGGCCGATGTCGGCCCCACCCTGCTCGAGATCCTAGGCCTGCCTCAGCCCCCCGAGATGACAGGGCAATCTCTTCTGCAGCCGGCAGAATACACCATCCTGCAGCGGCAGCCGGCGCCTGTGGGGCGCTGAGACCGGGAATTGCTCACTCGGCCACGGGGATCCCTTCTTGGATCAGCCAAGCCCTCAACTCCTCCCAGGTTCGGTAGAGGGCCAAAACCTGCGAGCGCTCAGGGTGATAAGGAGCGCTCAGGCGCTCCAGTTGCAAAAAGCGAGCCTGGGGAGGGATCACCGCCACTTCTGGATCGGGGGGCGTAGCCCGCTGCAGGGAGCAGCTATAGCCACGGTAGATCAGCACCAAATCAGCTTCCCCCTCGCTTTCCACCTCCACCCGCAGCACCTCCTGGGGGTGGGCCTGGCTGTAGCGCTCCAGAGCCAGCGGCCAGGGCAGAGCACTCATGCCAGCTCCCCCCTGTCTGCGCCAGGCCGCAGCCGCCAGACAAAGTAGACGCTGTAGAGCAGGTAGGCCACCAAGCCCCAGGCCCCCACGCTCCCCAGCAGCTCCGGCGGCACATTGGGATGGAAAATTTCTCGAAACCCCAGCGGCGGCTCAAACCAAGCTCGACACTCTGCCGATAGGGAAGCCCGGAAGGCACAGGGCACAAAGGCCCCCGAAAAGAGGATCCCAATCCCCATGTAGCCAGTCAAGATCCAGCGCCAGAGCAAAAAAGCTCGCGCCGCCCCGCTTCTAGACTGCTCAAGGGCAGTGCTCCAATCCTGCCAGAACCACAGACCCATTGGGATCAACAGCCGCGCCATCGCCCCGCTCAAGAAACTGATGGGCAGACCGCCGATCATCAAATACACCGTCACCGCCAATAGGCTGGATACCCGCCAGTAGACGATCAAGAGCTGAATCAGAGGACGCAACCCCACCGCAAAGGCCCAAATTAGGAGAGCCAACGGCAGCACCACCGTCAGCGCTACAGCCAAGCTGTAGTCCACCCAGATCGCCTTGACCAGCCAACTCACTGGGATCATCCTCGCCCTTTCTTCTCACTGCCCCATAGTATATAGAGCAACAGAATCGGCGGGATCCACCTCAAAACAACAGGAGGTAACAGAAGATTGCAGCTTCTCAGCCACCCCAGGCAAAACTTTACATCCGCGGTCTTTCAGAAAGTTTTCCATTTTTGCCGTTGCCGATCCACGAAGGTGGTAAATTCTTAGAGGAACATCTCCGTCTGTCGAAGGGCTAGTCGTCTTTCGAGGCGATAGTTGCAAGGTTCCATCCCGCCCTGGCCTCGCCCAACTCGTTAAGTATTGTTACTTAGTCGTGTTATTTTGGGTTAAGGCCAGATCCTCAGAGGTGGTGACCTCATTCCCATGGCACGTTCTTCCCGACTCCTCTCCCACAGTCCTGCCCGTTGGAAGGCGACCCCGTGGAAGCCTAAGCCTTTGCCGCCCCTGGAGGAGGCGGCGCCTCCGCCACAGCAGGAGGCGGGTCTGGGCTGCCAGAGTGCGTTGCAGCCGTCGCTTGCCCCGGGCAAAGCGGATTTGCGGGAGAAGGCGACAACGGCTGGCAGGAGCTATGAAGCACTGCAGCTATGGTTGGTGCTGGTCACCTTGGGGGTGAGCCTGGCCATTGCGGTGGGGGTGGCTTTGGTTTACTCGCCGGCGGTGGCTGCCAATTATTTGCTGGGGGCAATCGTCGGCGTAGTCTATCTGCGCATGCTGGGCCGCGGCGTCGCGGAACTGGGCAAAAGTCGCAGCCGACTGGGGGTAACGCGTTTGGCTTTGTTTGTCGGGCTAATCGTCCTGGCCACCCAGGTGAAGTCTTTGCAGATTTTGCCCATTTTCTTGGGGTTCATGACCTACAAGGTCACCCTGCTGATTTATCTTGTTCAGACCTTGACCCGTTTATCTTCTTCTGCGTGATGCTCATGAACCTGTTCTTCTCCGCTCCTCCTCTGGTAGCAGAACTTGAGGTTGGTCATCACCTTTACTGGCACCTGGGCAAATTTACGGTTCACGGGCAAGTTTTGATTGCCAGTTGGATTGCCATCGCCCTGATCTTGACCGTGGTGCTGTTGGGGACTCGTCAACTGCAGCGGGAGCCCGCTGGTCTGCAAAACTTTATCGAGTACACCCTGGAGTTTGTCCAAAGCATTGCCCGTGCCCAGATTGGTGAGAAAAACTTCCGGCCCTGGGTGCCCTACGTTGGCACCTTGTTCCTGTTTATTTTTGTCTCCAACTGGATGGGCAATCTCTTCCCCTGGAAGTTGATTCCCCTGCCGGAAGGAGAGCTGGCCTCTCCCACCAACGACATCAACACCACTGCCGGGTTGGCGCTGCTCACCAGCATCATGTATTTCGTGGCCGGTATCAGCAAGCGAGGGCTGTCTTACTTTAAGAAGTACATCGAGCCCACGCCAGTTCTGTTGCCCATCAACGTCCTGGAAGACTTCACCAAGCCCCTCTCCCTGAGTTTCCGTCTGTTCGGCAACATCTTGGCAGAAGAGCTGGTGATTGCGGTGTTGGTGTTGCTGGTGCCGTTGTTGATCCCGGTGCCGGTGATGATCCTATTTCTGTTTACGGGGGCCATTCAGGCTTTGATCTTCTCCACCCTCTCGGCCGCTTACATTGGAGAGGCGCTGGAAGGTCATGGGGGTGGGGATCACCACGATTGACCTGCGGAGGGAAGGTGGGGACTTCTACCCAGTTCAACGCCCCCTCTCCTTCAAAGGTCGTCGCAAGGGATCCCTTCTCTGGTAAGGTTTGTTGGGGCCGAGGGCTTGAGCCTGGAGGCCGCCGACAAAGAGGCGATCGGCTCGACTACTCCGGTCAGATCACCTCAAGCTCAAGACGCTGTTGCGTTCGTGTCAACATCTGTTTTGTAACGACAAGGAGCATCTTGCTATGGATCCGTTAACCTCTGCTGCTTCTGTGTTGTCTGCCGCTCTGGCAATTGGCCTGGGATCCCTGGGCCCGGGTCTGGGCCAGGGGAATGCTGCTGCCGCTGCCATGGAGGGGCTGGCCCGTCAGCCGGAAGCAGAAGACAAAATCCGCGGCAACCTGTTGGTTAGCCTGGCCTTCATGGAAGCCCTGACCATCTATGGCCTGGTGGTGGCGCTGGTGCTCTTGTTCGCCAACCCCTTCGCCTGATGTCTCTGGGGGCGGCCCGGATCAATAGCTCTGTTGCGCCGGTTCGCCCCCTGCCTTGTTCGATGTTGGATCCCGTTTCTGTTGGTGCGGCCCCATGATCTGTTCAACCCTGTTGGCCGTTGAAGCTGCCGAGAAAAATGGCCTCTTCGATCTCGACGCCACCTTGCCCATCATTGCCGTCCAATTTCTGTTGCTGGTGGCCGTGCTCAACTCCCTCTTCTACGAGCCGGTTACTCGGGTTATCGACAGCCGCAACGACTACATCCGCACCACCCAGGCGGAGGCCCAGGAGCGGCTGGACAAGGCGATGGCCCTGACCCGCCAGTACGAGGCTGAGATCGGCCAGGCCCGCCTCCAGGCGCAGCAGGTGATCGCCGAGGCGGAAGCGGCTGCGGCCCGTATCCGTTCGGAGAAGCTGGCGGCGGCCCAGGCGGAGATCCAAGCTAAGCTGGAGGCGGCGCGGCGGCAAATCGAGCAGGAAAAGCAGACGGCGCTCGAACAACTGCAGCAGCAAGTGGATGCCATTGCCGCCCAGATCACCGAGAAGCTGTTGGGCAGCGCCCGTTAAGTGGCCAGTTGAACATTCCTTTGGAGTAGCGCGTGATGCTGGTGTGGAGCCTTGTGCCCGCTTGGCTTTTGGCCGTTGCCGAGCCGGTGACGGAAGCCACTGAGGGTTCTGCAGAAAAGGGGATCCTGGATGCGATTCTGGAAAGCAACTTAATCAACATCGCCATCATCCTCAGCCTGCTGTACATTTTGGGCCGCCGGGTGGTGGGGGAAGCTCTGGCCAAACGGCGAGAAGGCATCCTCGAGGAGCTGCGCCAGGCGGAGCAGCGCAAGCAGGAGGCGATCGAGAGGCTGGCGGAGGAGCAGCAAAAGCTGGCGCAGGCTCAGCAGGAGGCGGAGCGCATTCGCAAACAGGCGGAGGCCAATGCGGAAGCCCGCCGGCAGGAGCTGTTGCAGCAGGCGGAGCGGGAGATCGAGCGGCTGCGCGCCAACGCCGAAAGGGATCTCTCTGCCGAACAAGAGCAAATTCTCCAGGAGCTGCGCCGCCAGATCGTGCGCCAAGCCCTGAGCAAGGTGGAGCAGGAGCTGCCGCAACACCTCAACGAGCAGGTGCACCAGCGCCTGATTGAACGGGGGATCCAGATGATTGCCCGCTAGGAGGAAAGGGGAAGTTATGATCAGCAGCACCATGGCCGCCAGAGTGGTGGATCCCTACGCCGAAGCCCTTGTTTCGCTGGCCTCTGCGCAGGGATTATTGGATACCTTTGAGGCCGACATCCGTTTCATTGCCGCGGTTGTGCAGGCCACGCCGGAGCTGGGCCAATTCCTCGCCAGTCCCCTGGTCAAGGCGGAAGCCAAGAAAAACCTGTTGCAGCAGGTGTTTGCCGACCAGATCCACCCGCTGCTGCTGAACGCGCTCAAGCTGTTGAGCGACCGTCGCCGTATTATGTTCCTCGGGGCCGTCTGCCAGCGGTTCTTGGAGCTGCAGCGGAAGCTCAAAAATATCGTCCTGGCCGAGGTGACCACAGCGGTACCTTTGACCGAGGCGCAACAGCAGTCGATCCGCGAGCGGGTGAGGGACTTCACACAAGCCAGCGGCGTGGAGCTCCAGACCAGCCAAGATCCCACGTTGCTGGGTGGAGTGATCATTAAGATTGGATCCCAGGTGATCGACCTTAGCCTGCGCGGCCAGTTGCGCCGGCTGGCGCTGCAGTTAGCCTAGATTGGCCGAGCGTTTTTCCTTAATTTTGGATCCCTTCCCATTCCCTCGAGAGGACTGCCATGCCTACAATTCGCCCAGACGAGATCAGCACCATCATCAAGCAACAGATCGAACAGTACAACCAGGAGATGCAGATCTCCAATGTCGGCACCGTCCTGCAGGTGGGGGACGGCATTGCCCGCATCTACGGCTTGGAGAAGGTGATGGCCAGCGAGCTACTGGAGTTCGAGGATGGCACGGTGGGCATTGCCCTCAACCTGGAGGAAGACAACGTCGGCGCGGTGCTGATCGGCTCCGGGCGCAACATCCAAGAAGGATCTATCGTCAAAGCCACGGGCAGAATTGCCAGCATCCCGGTGGGAGAAGCCCTGCTGGGCCGCGTGGTGGATCCCCTCTGCAATCCCATCGATGGCAAAGGGCCGATTCACTGCACCGAGACGCGCCTCATTGAGTCGCCGGCCCCTGGCATCGTCGATCGCCGCTCCGTCTACGAGCCCCTGCAGACTGGCATCACCGCCATCGATGCCCTGATCCCCATCGGGCGGGGCCAGCGGGAGCTGATCATCGGCGACCGCCAAACCGGCAAGACCACCCTTGCTGTCGACACCATCCTCAACCAAAAAGGACAGGATGTCATTTGCATCTATGTGGCCATCGGCCAGAAGCAGAGCAATATCGCCCAGGTGGTGAACATCCTGAGCGAGCGAGGGGCGATGGACTACAGCATTGTGGTGGCTGCCGGCGCCGACAGCCCGGCCCCGCTGCAGTGGCTGGCCCCCTATTGCGGCGCCACCATCGCCGAGTACTTCATGTACCAGGGCAAGCATACCCTGGTGGTCTACGACGATCTGTCCAAGCAGGCGGTGGCCTACCGGCAGATGTCGCTGCTGTTGCGGCGCCCACCTGGACGGGAAGCCTACCCAGGAGATGTGTTCTATCTGCACTCGCGCCTGCTGGAGCGGGCCGCCAAGCTGAACAGCCGGCTGGGCGAGGGATCCATGACGGCGCTGCCGATTGTGGAAACCCAGGCCAACGACGTGTCGGCCTATATTCCCACCAACGTTATCTCCATTACCGATGGGCAGATCTTCCTGGAGTCGGATCTGTTCAACGCCGGCATTCGCCCGGCCATCAACGTCGGCATCTCTGTCAGCCGCGTCGGCTCGGCAGCCCAGACCAAGGCGATGAAGAAAGTGGCCGGCTCGATCAAGGTGGAACTGGCGCAATATCGCGACCTGGAAGCCTTTGCCCAATTTGCCTCCGACCTGGACGAAGCTACCCAGAAGCAACTGGCCCGCGGCCAACGGCTGCAGGAGATCCTCAAGCAGCCGCAGTACTCGCCCCTGTCTTTGGATCAGCAGGTGGCCATCATCTACGCCGGGACGCGGGGGTATTTGGACGACATTCCGGTGGAGAAAGTCTCCAGCTTTAAGCAGGGCCTGCTGTCCTACTTGGGCACCGCCCATCCCAAGTATGGCGAGATCGTCTTCTCCACCAAGCAGCTTACCGACGAGGCGGAAGAGATCTTGAAAACCGCCATCGCGGAGTTCAAGCAAAGCTTCCTGGCCAAGGCGGCCTAGTTGCCGGGGATCCCCATCCAGTGACCACAGCAGAGAGGATCGGTTATGGCAAACCTAAAGCGGATTCGCGACCGCATCAAGGCGGTGAAGAACACCCGCAAGATTACAGAGGCCATGCGCCTGGTGGCCGCGGCGCGGGTGCGACGGGCTCAGGAGCAGGTGATGGCCACCCGTCCCTTTGCCGATCGCCTGGCCCAGGTTTTCTACCGCCTGCAGACGCGGTTGCGGCTGGAGGATGTCGACCTGCCCCTGCTGAAGCAGCGGCCCATTGAGACCGTGGGCCTATTGGTGGTGGCCGGGGATCGGGGCCTGTGCGGCGCTTACAATGCCAACGTTATCAAGCGCACCGAGGAGCGGGTGCGCGAGCTGCAGGAGACGGGGCAGCAGGTGCGGCTTTACCTGGTGGGCCGCAAGGCGGTGCAGTATTTTCAGCGCCGCTCTGCCCCCATCGCCAAGACCTACGTGAATCTGTCCCAGATCCCCACTGCCGCTGAAGCTGCTCAAATTGGGGATGAGCTGCTCTCCGCTTTCCTCTCCGAGAAGGTGGATAAGGTGGAGCTCATCTACACTCGCTTTGTCTCGCTGATTAGCTCGCGGCCAGTGGTGCAGTCGCTGCTTCCTCTGGATCCCACGCGCCTGGCTGCCCGCGACGACGAGATTTTTAACCTTCTGGTGCGCGGGGGAGAGTTCACCGTCGAGCGCAGCAAGATCGTGGCTGCTGTTTCCGCTCCGCCGCCGGACATGATCTTCGAGCAGGATCCGGTGCAGATTTTGGACGCGCTGCTGCCGCTGTACTTGAATAACCAGTTGTTGCGGGCTTTGCAGGAAGCAGCGGCCAGCGAGTTGGCGGCCCGCATGACGGCCATGAGCAACGCCAGCGACAACGCCACCGAGCTTATCCGCACACTGGGCCTTGCCTACAACAAAGCTCGGCAGGCGGCCATCACTCAGGAGATCCTGGAGGTAGTTGCCGGGGCTGAGGCCCTGTAAACTTCCCTCCAGTGACCCACTCCTGCACTCAAGCTGACGCATAGAGGGCAGCCTTCTCTAGCCCAGAAAAGCCAAGCGCCTCGCGCCGCGACCCTCACCCCCAACCCCTCTCCCTCTAGGAGAGGGGAGTAGGGAGACGTTTCATTTCATTTGAGGAGCCTAGATTGCGTCGCTGGGCTATCTGGGCGTTGAGCAGGATCACCGGCAAAATCCCCACCAGGACAATCGCCAAGGCAGGAGCGCCGGCCTCGGCCAGCCGTTCGTCGGCAGCCATGCGGTAGGTGTGGACGGCCAAGGTATCGAAGTTGAAGGGGCGTAGCACCATCGTTGCCGGCAGCTCCTTCATTACATCCACAAACACCAGCAGCATCGCCGCCAGGATCCCGCCTCCCATCAGGGGCAGGTGCACCCGTAGCAAGGTGCCCAGGGATCCCTGCCCCAAGCTGCGGGCTGCTTCATCCAGGCTGGGAGGAATGCGCGCTAGCGTCGCCTCGACCGTGGCCAGGGCAACGGCCAAAAAGCGCACCAGGTAGCCAAACACCAACGCCACAATGGTGCCGCTGATCACCAAGCCGGGCGGCTGTTGCAGTACCACCTGCCGCAAGTCGCTCAGCAGTTGATCCAGCCGCCCTAGGGGAATCAGAACCCCCACCGCGATCACCACCCCGGGCAGCGCGTAGCCCAGAGAAGACAGCCGCACCGCCAGCCGCAGGCCCCGGACAGATCTCGCCTGCTCGAACCCTTGCAGCCGCAAACCGTACAGCACCACCACCGCCACCAAGACGGCAATCACCGCCGTGATCGTCGAGAGGAGAAAACTGTTCTGGGCGTAGCTCCAAAAGCGGCGGCTCAACTCTCCCTGGCGCAGAGTCATGTTGAGCAGGATCAGGGCCGGCACGACAAAGCCCAGCCCAATCGGGATCCCACAGGCCAGCCACGCCCCCACCGCCCGCATCCCCTGCAGACGGTAGCGGGTGAGGGACGGCTTGAACCCTTGGCGATAGTAGCGCGCCCGCCGGCGGGAAAATTGCTCCAGGGCCATCAGCAGCAGCACCAACAGCAGCAGCGGCGCCGAGAGCTGGGCGGCAGCCACCGGATTGCCCAAGGCCGTCCAGGTGCGGTAGATGCCGGTGGTAAAGGTATCGACCCCAAAGTAGCTGACCGTCCCAAAGTCGTTCAAGGTCTCCATCAAAGCCAGCAGACAGCCGGCCACGATCCCCGGCCGCGCCAGCGGCAAGGCCACTCGGAAAAAGCTGGCCCACGGCCCATAGCCCAAGGAGCGGCTCACCTCCAAACAGGCCACCGACTGTTCCTGGAAGGCCAGCCGCGCCGAGAGATACACATAGGGGTAAAGAGTGAGGACGAGCAGCAGGATCGCCCCCCACAAGGAGCGAATGTTAGGGAACCAGTAGTCGCCGATGCCCCAGCCGGTGACCCGCCGCAGCCAGATCTGGAAGCCGCCGGTTACTTGCAAAAAGTCCGTGTAGGCGTAGGCCAACACATAAGTAGGAGCTGCCAGGGGCAACACCAGCATCCACTCCAGCCAGGCCCGCCCCCAAAACTGACACATGGTCACCAGCCAGGCAGTGCCACTGCCCACCAGGATGACCCCCGCCGCCACCCCTGCCATCATCACCAGGCTATTGCGCACATAAAGCCCCAAGACCGTATCGGCCAGGTGCTCCCAAACCTGCCGCTCGTCCGCAAAAAGGCTGAGCAACACCGTAAGGACAGGAACGAGAATGAGACCGCTGAGGGTCAGAGTCAGAAGCGCCCAGCCGTTCAGAGGAAAGAAGCCACTTCCCGGCAGAGATTTGCTCAACAACTTCAACCTCATCTCTTTGTCCATCTCAACAGGCGGGAGCTACCTCTTGAGCAACTCCTGGGGAAGAAAAGGGGATCCTCCAGGGATCCCCAACCAAGTTTTCTCTCAAAACAAGCTCTTGGGCAGCTTAACGAAATAAACGATGTTCTCGTCTTGCTTGTTACCAAGGTAAGGCATAGTTTTTTCTTGAACCGCGCCCTTTTCCAAGACGATGCCAAAGTCGTCGTCGTTAACTATCGCTAGGGTAGTTGAGTTGAGAATGGCCAACCCCTCGGGCTTGTCGTGGGGATAATTGGGGATCGACATAATGTCAAATACTTCTTCTTTGTTTTCTGTGTTCAAAAGCAGATCCCGCTTTGGAACAGGAGCCTTTTCGGGAAGGTTTTCAATTGCCTTTGCCGGGCTAGTGGTGTAGAAAGAAGCTAAAGAAAGCAGGAGCAAGAACAAGCCTGCTGTTCGCAGTTGTTTCATTTGGCAAACCTCCAGAAGCTTTTGAAAAAGAAAGACAGGACGCCTGAGCGGCCTCGAACGGAAGCAACGCCGTCCTGGAGTATCGACGCTTGGCCAAGAACCATCAAGCTGCTTAACGTTCACGGCGTCAAGCAATGAAAGGCTGCACTCAGGGCCTGTCCTGGAGGCATGATCTACTTCCAACCGGCCCGATCCATAACCATCAGGGCATCGGGGGTCACGCGACCGATGCTGGCGGCGTTGATCGTGTCTCCCTTGAAGGTGCCAAAGCTGGCCACCACCGAGTCGATCTCAGCCCCCGGCAGCACCGGGTACTCGTTGTTGCTTTGGGCAAAGATAGCCTGCGCTTCTGGGCCGGAGAGGAACTCCAGAAGCTGGATGGCCGCCTCTTTGTTGGGAGCAGTTTTCAAAATTCCGGCGCCGCTGATGTTGACGTGCGTGCCGCGATCTTCTTGGTTGGGGAAGAAGACGCCCACCTTTTCCGCTACGGCCCGATCTTCAGGATTGTCGGATTTGATCAAGCGCGCCAGGTAGTAGGTGTTGGCTAAGGCTACATCCCCCACGCCAGCAGCTACGGCTTTGATCTGATCGATGTCTCCCCCTTCCGGCGGGCGGGCAAAGTTGGCCACTAGGCCGCGGGCCCACTTTTCGGTTTCCGGGATCCCATGCGCCAAGATGATCGAGGCCGTCAGAGATTGGCTGTACACATTGCTGGAGGAGCGGGTGAGCACCTTGCCCCGCCACTTGGGGTTGGCCAGATCTTCGTAGGTGGAGAGCTCCTTGGGATCCACTTTGTCCTTGTTGTACATGATCACCCTGGCCCGCTTGGTCAGGCCAAACCAGTAGCCCTCTGGATCCCGCAGAGACTCGGGAATATTTTTGGAGAGCGTCTCCGACTGGATGGGTTGAAACCAGCCCTCGTTCTGAGCGCGCCACAACCGGGCAGCATCCACCGTCATGAAGATGTCGGCGGGGCTGTTGGATCCCTCGCTGCGGATGCGCTCGATGATCTCATCGGCTTTGCCCTCCACCCAATTCACGGTAATGCCCGTTTTCTGCTGGAAAAGTTCGTACAATTTCTCGTCTGTGCCGTAGTGCCGCGAGGTGTAGAGGTTCACTTCCCGATTGGCGCCATGGGCCGGACGCAGAAGAGACCCTGCTGCCAGAGCCGCAGAACCTAGCGTGGCTCCACTGACAAATTGCCGTCGCGATAAGCGCATACCCAACTCCTAAACTCAAAAACATTTCAAGAAAGGCTGCTGCATTGACCCAGTCAGCAATGCCTTTACCCGAGAAAGCACTTGAAAGTCCCTCCCCTGAAAGCAGGGGAGTTTTCCCAAATGCCGGCCTTTTGATCTTTGTCTAGGCCAAGCTTATTGAGATTTTTATTCAAGAACTTTGCTCTGGGGCAATGATAGAGGATCCTAAGTACCGAGTCAAGCTGTTGGGAGTTGTTCTCATCTTTGAACCGTTTGGCCTCAGATCCGCCAACTCTCGCTGGAAACAAGAGCCAAGGTCGCTCCTCATGCGGCTGGCCGGGCAAGGGGATCCCTTACTGGAATATTTTGGGTAGGTTGGGGTTTTAGAGCTGCCTTGGGTATAAAGGGAGCAGGGTGGATGGTGGAGTATGGTGGGCTCCCCTTCTCAAGGGCCGGATGAGCAACTGCAAGACAATGGCCGGGATCCAGGTGCTTTCCTCCTAGTCTGTGGCTACAACGACTTGGCAGCGTTGACGCTGCAGATTCTGGAAGACTTTGGACAGCGCGCGGTGGTGGTGGCTCCTGGCCCGCGGCCTTCTTTGTTAAAGGAACCGTGGCAATACGTAGAGGGGGATCCCCATCAGCCGGAGGTGCTGCGCCGGGCTGGGATCGAGCGGATCAAGGTGGCGCTGCTGCTGGAGGACAACGACCAGGCCAACTTCGAGCTGGCCCTCTTGATTCGAGATCTCAACCCGCAGGCGCGCATTGTCTCTCGTCTGTTTAACACCGGCCTTGCCCGCTACCTGGACTCGATTTTGCCGCAGCATTTTTCCCTATCGGTTGCCGGCTTAGCGGCTCCGGCCTTTGCCCTCAAGGCTGTCTCGGACGAATTTGTCGGCTACTTCGAGCTGCCCCAGTTGGAGGCTCAGCCGGCCACGCTGCCGCCGGAGCTGGCCGATCCGCTTTATTTGGGCGCCCCCCAAGAGACCACCCTCTGGAACGTGGTGGAGCTGACCATCGGCTACAACTCCCGTCTGCTGCACATGCCCCTCGCGGAACTGGAGGAAACCTTTGGGGCGCGGGTGCTGTTCCACTACCCGGTGGACGGGCTGTCCGACTTTTCCGAGTCTCGGGTTTTCGACGATTTCGACCACGAGGCAGAGCTGCTGGAGGGGGATCGCATTTTGGTGATCTGCGACCCCAGATCCTATCTGCAACTGTTGGAGCGCAACGGGCGGCGCGGCTCTTCGCGGGCCCAACGCTGGGCCAGCGGACAGGCGCAAGACAGGCGACAACAACGGCGAGGCAAGTCGTTCGGGCGGGGCCTCCTATCTTGGCTGCGCAGAAGCCTGCAGGGACTGCTGCAGGTCAAGCCCATCGTGCATACCCTCACCTTCACCTTGGGGGCGATGTTGGTGCTGGGGGTCATTAATTTCAGAATTATCGGCAAATCTGTGGTTGACGGGCTGCTGCTGACCATCGTGGTGTTGACAGGGGGGTATGGCGACATCGAGGCTTTTCAGCAGGCGGAGACGCCGCTGGGGGTGAAGGTGGTGGCGGTGGTCATGACCTTGGTGGGAGCTGCCCTGGTGGGGTTGATCTACGGGTTGGTGACCGACAAGTTGGTGAGCAGCCGCTTTGGCTTGGGCCGAGCCGCCCGTATGCCCAAAGCGGATCATGTGGTGATTGCCGGTTTGGGGCGGCTAAGCTACTTGGTGCTGCAGTTGTTGCGGCAGATGGGCTATGAGGTGGTGGTGGTGGAGCCCGACAGCGACAACCCTCTGGTGGAAGCGGCGGAACGGGAGGGGGCGGTGGTGATTCGGGGCAACTACGCTCTGGCCAGCACGCTGCAACAGGCTCGCATCCAAAGCAGCCGCTGCCTGATCTGCACGACGCCTGACGATCTCACCAACCTCGAGACCGCCCTGACCGCCCACAGCCTGCAACCGGGGATCCGCACCATCTTGCGGGTTACCGATCCCCAGGTGGCGGCGCGGATGCAGCGGCATCTGCAGACGCTGGGAACCAGCTACAGCACCACCGCCCTGGGGGCGCGCGCTTTTGCCACGGCAGCGCTGGTGGGATCCGTTTACGGCACCTTAACTTGGGAGGGGGAAACGCTGCTGGTGACGCTGCTGGAGGTTTCGCCTTCCAGCCCTTACCTGGGGCTGTCCCTGCGGCAACTGGCCCAGGATTACGACCTGGCAATTTTGCTGCATCACTCCCGACCGGGCCGGCCCTGTGTTTTCCCCAAGATCTGGCAGAAAGAGGGCGAGACGGTGTTGAAGCGGGGGGATCGCCTGTATGTGATGGGGACGGTGGGATCCCTGATTCGCCTGGCCCAGGGACGCCCTCTGCCGCCGGAGCTGTATCAAGTGCGCCTTTTGGAATGTCGCAACCCCTACTTTGAAGACGAGATCCTCTCCACCTTGGCGTTTTATGCGCGGCTGCCCAAGACGGCCCTGAAGCCGCTGTTGCGCTGTCTGCCGGCGGTGGTGAGCCCCCCTCTCCCCCGCGACAAGGCGATTAAGTTGGCCCGCCAACTGCGCAAAATGAGCACCGAGGTGCAGGTGTTTGCCCAGGTGCAGTCCGGCGAGCGGCGGATCCTTGAAGTCCTCTAGGGCTTTTCGGCCACAAGACGCACAAAGCGATTTTGCCCGTAGAGCTCCTGGGCCACGACTCTTAAACCAACCTTCTCCAACAGCCAGGCCAAGTCCTCGGCGCTGAAGCGGTTGTGCTCGTAGAAGTGGGTAAATTGATCCACCAAGGTATCTAGGGGGGTGTCCGGCTGAAACAGTTGGGCCTCGGTGGCGGCATCGAAGTAGAGGCTGAGGGGGGCGCGCACCCAGTCCACTAGCAAAAATCGTCCCCCTGGCTTGAGTAGACGCCGCACCGCTTGCAACAGGCGCACCGGCTGCACCATCTCGTGGATCACCACCACCGCCTGGGCCGCGTCAACGCTGCTATCGGGCAGGGGCAAATGGGGATCGTGGAGGTCCGCTTGCAGCAGTTGGATGCCGGGGATGTCTTTGAGGTCGGCTTTAGCCCGCTCCAACATGTAGGGCATCAGATCTACGCCGATCAACTGTCCGCCGGGGTAGCGCTGGGCCCACTGCCGGAGGACATACCCCGGCCCCGTTCCCAGATCCAGCAGGCAGGGCGCAGCAGGCAAGCAAGGCTCAACGTGCTGCTGCCAAAACCGCCAAAAGGCCTCGTTGAAGCGCCCAGGAGCCGTGGCCAGCATGCGCTCGCAAAAGCTGGGGCCACGGTGGTGCTGGTAAAGAAGCTGAAAGGTATCGAGGCCGGTTTGGGGCATGGCTGAGCATTCTCAACGAATCCTGGGAACCAGGTCAGCAGCGCAGGAAGGGCATCGAAGCAAATCAAAAAGGAATGTCGGCCTAGCGAGCGGAAGAAGCGGTGGAGAAGTTGGCGATGCCCGTCTCTAGGTCGTCAAAACAGGTCAAGACCTTTTCCATGGAGGTGAGGCTGAGGACAAGGGAGACACTTTCGGGAACGCAACAGAGGCTGAGGTTGCCGCCGGCAGCCCGGCACTTGCGCAAGGCCGAGATCAGCACTCCCAGGCCGGAGCTATCCATAAAGGTAACCGCCGACATGTCGATCAACAGGTTGTGGTAGCCAAAATCCAAAACCTGCTGCAGCAACTGCCGGACTTCAGAAGCGGCTTTGGCGTCAAAGCGACCCTCTAAGGGCACGATTGCCAGCTTTTGCCCCTGGGGGGTTTCGGCAGTACGGATGCGCAGCTTAAAATCCATCGTTTCCAGTCAAGACCTCATGACCCACCTTAGCACCATCGGTTGCTGCTATTACCCCCTCGGCAGGAAATCCCTCTTATGCAGAAAGAGAGGGTATCCCTCTTTGCCATGGCAATTTCCAACTGGTTGAGATTGTCTGCGGGGCCCAGCGTTGAGGCAGCTACCCTCACTTCCTCTTCAGACGGGGAGCAATCCCTCACCCCCTACCCCTCTCCCTTTGGGAGAGGGGAGCTAGCCGCTCCGCCTGCAGGCAGAGGGATCCAACCTTGGCTCCCCATCTCAGATCCTGGCCGGATCGAGCGCATAAGTCGGCTCGAGGGCGGGAAGGGACATACGCAGGCGAGGACGGTGCATGGCCAGCAACTGGGCCAGGCGCCTGCGCAGCTCGGTTCGCGGCACAATTGCGTCGATGAGCCCGTGGGCCAGCAGATATTCGGCCGTCTGGAAGCCCTCCGGCAGCTTGCCCTTGCCGATGGTTTGCTCAATAACATTGGGCCCGGCAAACCCCACCTGGGCGCCGGGTTCGGCCAGGATCAAATCCCCCAACATGGCAAAGCTGGCAGTCACCCCCCCATAGGTGGGATGGGTGAGCACAGAGATGAACAATTGCCCGGCCTCGCGGTGCCTTTGCAGAGCGGCTGCCGTTTTGGCCATTTGCATCAAGCTGAGGATCCCTTCCTGCATGCGGGCTCCCCCCGAGGCGGAGAAGATGACTAGGGGCAGGTGATCGCGGGTAGCTCGTTCGGTAAGACGGGTGATCTTCTCGCCCACCACCGAGCCCATGCTGCCGCCCATAAAGCGGAAGTCCATCACGCCCATCGCCACTGGGATCCCTTCCAAGCTGCCCAGCCCGGTCAAGACGGCATCTTTAAGTTGGGTGCGCTCCTGATAAGAGGCCAGTCGCTCGGCGTAGGGCTTTTGGTCGAAAAAGTGCAGCGGATCGGTGGGGGCCAGGTGCTCGTCAAGGGGCTGCCAGGAGCCGGGATCCAAAAGCTGCTGCAGCCGCTGCGGGGCCGTGATGCGATGGTGATAGCCGCAGCTCGGGCAAACCTGCCAGTTCTGCTGCAGATCCTTGGTGTAGGTGAGGGCGTCGCAAGCCGGACACTTCTGCCACAGGCCGTCGGCGATCTCCCGCACTTGCCGCTCTTTGTCGAAGGGGCTGCTGCCGGTCAAGTTAAGGGAAGTCTGCTTGCGCCGCTCGGCAAACCAATCCAGTAAAGACATAGCCGCTGAGGTACCCCCCTAGCTAGGGATGGCCAGAGCTGAATCTGTAAGCCCTGCCGGTGAGCTGCGAAACTCATCTTAACGTTCTCAAGCTATCAAAGAATCGCCAAGCTGGAAATAGAGACTTGCAATAGCCCATGACCGCAGAAACCCAGTGGCAGGTGTTGACCACAGGGGATGGATCCCTGACCTTTTTCTCCCAAGAGTTCGGGCAGGCTTTCCATAACACCAGCGGCGCTGCCCAGGAAGCGCTGGAGAAGTTTGTCCGCCCTTGCCGGCTGGATCGCCTGCCGTTGGAGCGGGATCCGGACGATCCCATTCGCCTCTTGGATATTTGCTTTGGCCTCGGCTACAACTCCGGCCTGGCCTTGGAGACGATTTGGCAGGTGCGGCCCGATTGCCCTGTGGAAGTCATTGGCCTGGAGCGATCCCCAGAGGTGCCCCGCCAGGCCTGGCAGGTGGGGGTGGGATCCACCTGGAGCTTTGGCCAGGAGTGGCAACACTTGATCGAGCAGGGATCCTGGCAATCGCCGCGCTGGCGGGGAACCCTGCTGTGGGGAGATGCCCGGCAAACCCTGCTCCAGGTGCCGCCGGGATGGGCGGATGCGGTGTTTTTGGATCCCTTCTCCCCTTCGGTTTGCCCGGAGCTGTGGACGGTGGACTTCTTGCGGGCAGTGGCCGAGCGAATGCGCCCTAGCGGGATCCTGGCCACCTATTCCTGTGCGGCGGCGGTGCGGGCGGCCTTGCTGGAGGCGGGGCTATTCATTGGCTCGACGCCGCCGGTGGGCCGCCCCTGGCCGGGCACGGTGGCCTCGCCCCAACCGCATCACCTGCCGCCCCTCTCGCCCATGGAGTGGGAGCACCTGCGAACCCGCGCCGCGGTGCCCTACCGGGATCCTACCTTGCAAGGGGATAGAGCCCAGATTCGGCTGCAACGCCAGCGAGAACAGCAAACTTCACCCCTTGAGCCCACTTCCGCCTGGAAACGCCGCTGGCCTGTGCAAGCCTAGCGACCGGAGTGCAGATCTGGGCAGCTTTTGCCGGAATTGCTGTCTGAGTGTATCCAAGACACCTGCACCAGTCCCGTACCCTTACGCAAGCTGCCGCGTCTTGACAAAGTTAAGCTAAAGTGAAGCCCTCTCTCCGGTGAGCTGCTATGTCTCCTTCGGCCTCTGCCGGTACACTGGTTGTCCTTTGTGCTGAACAGCACCGTGTTACCCTGCAGTTCTTGGCTCGCCTCTCTCGAGCTCCGGAGTTAGATCTGGAGCAGCGGCGTCTCTGTGTGCAAAGGTTGCGGCAGCGCCTCTCCCGCCACATTCAACTGGAGCGCCATGTCCTTTACCCGCTGCTCAGGACGGCTCTGGCGGCGGATCCCCACCGCAGCGCCCAAATTGACCGGCTGGAGCAGCAGTTGCGGGATCAGATCCCGGAGCTGACGCGCTTTTTGCACCAGGCGGAGCGCGACCCGCAGCAGTTGGATCCCACTTCTGCTCTTCACTTCTATCGGCAGTTGCGGGCCCAGTTCGAGCAGGAAGAGAAGCTCTTGCATCCCCTCTTTGCCCAGCATGTTTCCCCCGCTGCAGAGCAGCAGCAGTTGCGCCTGTTCCGCAAGCGCCTGCAGGCCAGCGCCTCCAGTTCTGCTGCCGGTCGTCGCCCCAGCTTGGAGGAATGGGAGCGGCAGGCAGTAACTCGCCCTGTCTTTCCCCACGAACGCCTTTAGCCTCCGCAAGGTAGCACGGCGTCGATGGCCACCCCTTAGCCAAGGACGGTCTTGTCTTTGGATTTTGCCTTGGGTAACTTTCTGCTGGTTTTGGCAAGCTGGCTTGTGGTACTTTTTCCCCAGCCGACCCCTTGCATCGATGCAACCTTGGGATCCCGAAACCTACATCGATCAGAGGGCCCAACTCCTGCATCCCGACCATCGAGCGGAGGTGATCGAAAACTTCGCCCGCTTCTTGCCCCTTGCTCAACAGCTGCTGGAGCTTCCGTTGCTGCCGACGGTTGAGAAGATGAGCCTCTAACCCAGCCCCTCTCCTTTGTCGGCCTGCCAACATCCCTGCCCTTTGGCGTACAACTGGTGGCTGCCCCCTACCAAGAGGCCAACCTGTTGCGGGCCGCCGCCCATCTGGAAGCGCTGGGGATCCCGGATGCGCGGCCTGCCTGAGCCAGGAGATGCTCCCTCTAGGCGCGTTTGAACCATATCTAGTGTTTTAATTTTGAATCCTTTGCTCCAGACGCTAAATTTATAATCTCCTCGATAGGGGTAAAAATGTGCCACTCTTGAGGGCCGCTTTTGCCCCTTTGTTTTTGCCAGAGAGTTTGAATCTTGCCGGGGCAGGACGTGAGCTGTTTGCCCAGAGAGAGGAAAATCTTAAAGTAAAATTAATCCCACGGTTGTTGTAGCGAATAACCTCTTTTCCGGCTTGGGTCGATAGAATGAGCGGCATAAAATGGACATGGCACCCCCACCTGGACTCTGCACTATGGATCACCCTACTTTTCTGGCCCAGCGCTACACGAAACTGTGCGAGGCTTATCTCTCGCTCAACGAAGCCTTCGCCAAATTAGATCACTCCCACAGCCGCCTGCAGAAGAGCTTCAGGAGGCTTCTGGTCACGGCCCGGAAAGCTTTGGATGAACTGCCTATCCTGCGGCAGGACGTCGAACAGTTACAACAGGGCGTCGAACAAAGGGATCGCTTGGTCCGTTCCCTGCGAGAAGAACTTCGGGAGAGAGAAGCTCGGCTGGGCGAGCTGATTGCCAACTATGACCAAGTCTGTCACGAGCTGGAGTCCACCAAAGCAGATCTGTTGAGCGCTCAGGCGTTGATTGAAAAACTGGAAGCAGAGAATGCCCAACTTTTGCAACAGTTGAGTCGCCTCACCAGTTTGGAGGAGGAATTGGCAAGCTTGACAGAACGGCTGAACCAAGCAGAGGCAGCCCGCCAAGCGTTGGAGGCCCGCAACCGTGAGCTGGAAGCAGCCCTGGGAGAGCGAGATCGGCAAGTGGATAGCCTGCAAGCGCGGCTGGCGCAATTGGAGCGAGAGAACGCCTCGCTGAAGGCGCAACTGTCGCAGGTGGCTGACCTGCTTACCGAGGACTCGATCAATCTCCTGCAAGAAACCGAGAATGCCGTCAAGGCCGATGAGGAGGTGCTGCCCCTGGTGCTGGCCTCGCTGCCAGAGACTGAGCGCCTTATGCAAGAGGCCGAGCAACTCCTCTCCTCTTGCTCAGAGCTGGTCCAAGTGAAACCACAAGCGGCTTGATCTGAGGGTTAGCCTTCCAGCCAGGGCTGACAACTGCACACCAGGTGACGATCCCCGTAGGCGTTGTCAATGCGGCTGACGCTGGGCCAGAACTTGCGCTCCTTGACCCACGGGAGGGGATAGGCGGCTAGGGAGCGAGGGTAGGGGCGATCCCAGTGGTCGGCGGCCACTACCTCGGCGGTGTGGGGGGCAAGTTTAAGGGGATTGCGCACGGGATCCATCTCGCCCCGCTCGATGGCAGCAATCTCCTGGCGAATGGCGATCATTGCCTCACAGAAGCGATCCAGCTCTTCTAGGGATTCGCTCTCGGTGGGCTCCACCATCATTGTCCCCGGCACCGGCCAGGAGATGGTGGGGGCGTGGAAGCCGTAGTCCATTAGCCGCTTGGCTACATCCTCCACCTCAATGCCGGCGCTTTTCTTGAGGGGGCGCAGGTCCAGGATGCACTCGTGGGCCACCCATCCCCCCGGCCCTTTGTAGAGCACCGGGTAGTAGGGATCCAGCCGCTTGGCAATGTAATTGGCGTTGAGGATGGCCACCTGGGTGGCCAGGGTGAGGCCAGCGGATCCCATGAGGCGGATGTAGGCCCAGGCAATGGGCAGGATGCTGGCACTGCCCCAGGGGGCGGCGCTGACCGGGCCGTTGCAGCCGGGCAAAAAGGGGTGGCCGGGCAAATGCGGCAGCAGATGACGGGCAACGGCAATGGGCCCCACCCCCGGCCCGCCGCCGCCGTGGGGGATGCAGAAGGTCTTGTGCAGGTTGAGGTGGCAGACATCGGCCCCCAGCTCCGCAGGGCGGCAGAGGCCCACCTGGGCGTTGAGGTTGGCCCCATCCATGTACACCTGCCCCCCGGCCTCGTGGATCATCTGGCAAATCTGGCGGATCCCTTCCTCAAACACCCCATGGGTGGAGGGGTAGGTAATCATCAGGGCAGCCAGGCGTTCCCGGTGCTGCTCCACCTTGGCCCGCAGGTCTTCGAGGTCGATGTTGCCGGCCCTGTCGCAGGCCACGCTCACCACCTGCATCCCAGCCATGACAGCGCTGGCGGGGTTGGTGCCATGGGCAGAGGTGGGGATCAGGCACACCTGCCGCTGGCTTTCCCCTCGCGCCTGGTGGTAGCGGCGAATGGCCAGCAAGCCGGCGTATTCCCCCTGAGATCCGGCGTTGGGCTGCAGGGAGACGCCGGCAAAGCCCGTGATCTCCGCCAGCATCTGCTCCAACTGGGCAAAGAGGGTTTGATAGCCGCGAGCTTGTTCCAGGGGCACAAAAGGATGGAGCTGGGCAAACTCCGGCCAGGTCATCGGCAGCATCTCGGCTGTGGCGTTCAGCTTCATGGTGCAGGAGCCCAAGGGGATCATGGAGTGGACAAGGGAGAGATCCCGGCTCTGCAGGCGGTGGATGTAGCGCAGCAGCTCCGTTTCCGAGTGGTAGCGGTTGAACACCGGATGGGTGAGGTAGGGAGTGGTGCGCAAGAGCTGGGGGGGCAGGCTTTGGTTGGCATCCAAACCCAGGCCCTCGACATCCCAGGCTGGCTCTTCAGAGCCGGCAAAGATCTGCCAGAGATCGCGCAGATCCTGAGCGGTGGTGGCCTCGTCCAAGCTAATCCCCAGGGTCATCTCGTCGATCCGGCGCAGGTTGATGCGCCGCTGGGCGGCCCGCTCTTGGATCTGCCCAACCTGGGCGGGGGACTCTGCCCTTACCCAAAACGTGTCGAAGAAATACTCTGGCCCCACCCTGTAGCCCAGCTGGCGAATCGCGGCCGCTAGGTGATGGGCCTGGCGGTGGATGCGTTCGGCGATTTGCCGCAGGCCTCGGGGGCCGTGATAGACGGCATACATGGAGGCCACCACGGCCAAGAGCACCTGGGCGGTGCAGATGTTGCTGGTGGCCTTGTCGCGGCGGATGTGCTGCTCCCGGGTTTGCAGAGCCAGGCGCAGGGCCGGCCTGCCCTGAGCATCCTGAGAGATCCCCACCAGGCGCCCCGGCAGCAGCCGTTTGTGGGCCTCGCGAGTGGCAAAGTAGGCGGCATGGGGGCCGCCGTAGCCCAGGGGCACCCCAAAGCGCTGGGTGGATCCCACTACAACGTCCGCCCCCCACTCTCCTGGCGGTTGCAAGAGAGTTAGGCTAAGCAAGTCGGCGGCTACCGTTACCACCATCTCTCTTTGGTGGGCCCGCTCCACTAGGTCGCGGTAATCCCGGATCTCCCCATAGGTGTTGGGATACTGTAAGAGCACGCCAAAGCCATGCTCAAGCTCAAACTGCGAAGGATCCGCCACGCGCACCTGGATCCCCAAGGGCTCTGCCCGCGTCTGCACGACGGCAATGGTCTGGGGATGGCAGCCGCGATCCACCCAAAAAACTGGGGATTGCTTGCCCGCTAAGGTGTAGGCCAGGCTCATCGCTTCGGCGGCGGCAGTGGCTTCGTCCAGCAGGGAGGCATTGGCGATCTCCATGCCTGTTAGATCGATCACCATCGTCTGGAAATTGAGCAGGGCCTCTAGCCGCCCCTGGGCGATCTCCGCCTGGTAGGGGGTGTACTGGGTGTACCAGCCGGGGTTCTCCAGAATGTTGCGCTGAATCACCGGCGGCGTCAGGCAGTTGGAATAGCCCATACCCAAAAAGGAGCGCCACACCTGGTTCTGGGCCGCCATCGCCCTCAGCTCCGCCAATACTTGTTGCTCGCTGCAGGGGGATCCCAGGCCCAGGGGTCGGCTGCTGCGGATGGCCGCCGGTACCGCCTTATCCACTAATTCCCGTAGAGAGCTCAGCCCTAAGGCGTGCAACATCTGACGGATTTGCTGGGCGTCCGGCCCGATGTGCCGCCAGAGGAAGAGTTCTCGCTGCTCTAGCAGCTCCAGCTCGGCATCGACGGCAGAGAGGGGTTGAGGCGTCTCCCGTCCAGAGGGGCTGAGGGGATGGAGGATGGTGGAGTCGGACATGGGGCAAAACAAAAGCGATGGAAAGTCGGTCAGCCGCCAAAAGGCTATTCCCCGATCATAGTTGTTAAAAATTGTTTCTGTCGGGATCCAAATTTGAATCTGGGTCTCGATTCGGGGGAGCGGGGATGAGACACTAAATGGTCGGAGAATGTTAGCGACCTATCCCCTGAGCGTTGTCATGACTGCTTTCAACTCTGTCTGGAGAGGTGGTGCTATGCGTCGGCTCCTGTCCGCCTTGGTGTCTATCCTGTTGCTGCTCTGTCTGTGCTTGGTCCCCTTGGGGATCCCGGCGGTGGCGGCGGAGCTGCCGCCGGTGAAACATCTTGACACTCCCATCGACGTGAACAACACCATCCTGCGCAACTACCGCCAGTTGCCCGGCTTCTATCCCACCCTGGCCCGCATCCTAGTAAAAAATGCTCCCTACAACAGCCTGGAGGACATGCTGCAGATCCCAGAATTGACGGAGCAACAGAAGGCCTTGATCAAGGCGAACGCGGAGAACTTCGTGTTTGGGGAGTACCAAGAGGGAGCCAACCAACTGGAAAACCGGATCAACCAGGGATACTACGGCTGATCCTGGCAGGGTCTGCAGGGGAGAAAGCTTTCTGCTTCTCTGCAGCTTTTATGAAGCCTGCGTCGACATACCCCCCATCCCTAAAGGGCGGGGATTCTTGTTCTTGGTTCCACGACAGCACTTACTAACTAGTGGCTAGTGGTTAGTAATTAGTGACGGGCCACTAACTTCTTCACCTACTTGTCACTACGCCAGATCTCCCCAAGCGTTCCCGAACCCCCCTCTGTCCCCTCGTACACGGGGGGATGAAAGGGGGGCCCAGTAGTTCCCCAATGGCCTTGGGAATTCCCCCGCTAGTTGTGAGACCCAAGGGGAGCTGCCCTCCTCAGTCTCTATCCCCCGTCGCCAGAGTACCCCGAAGGTTTTGATGGGCTTAAAATAGCCCATGGTGCTCATCGAGCCAAGTGGATGGAGCCAACTTCGAGAACATTTCCAACTGCTGTCTCGTCAGCCCAGGGAGATCCCCGCATCGCCGAGATCACGCAGCGGGGAGTGGCCGAGGTCTTCCCAGGGGGAGCGGCAGCCTTGGCGGAGCGCCTGGCCACCACCGATCGCCCCTTGCGGGTGAAGCTGGGCATCGATCCCACGCGGCCGGATCTGCACCTGGGCCATGCGGTGGTCTTGCGCAAGTTGCGCCAGTTCCAGGATGCTGGCCATGTGGCTATTTTGCTCATCGGGGACTTCACGGCGCTGGTCGGGGATCCCACTGGCCAATCGGAGGCGCGTCCCCGTCTGACGCCGGCAGAAGTGGAGGAAAATGCCCGCACCTATCTGGAGCAGGCTGCCAAGATTTTGGACTTTGCCACCCCTGGCCGGCTGGAGGTGCGCCGCAACAGCGAGTGGCTGGCCCGCCTTACCTTGAGCGAGCTAATCGAGCTGCAGGCTCAGATGACGGTGGGGCAGATGTTGGCCAAAGAGGACTTTGCCCAGCGCTACCGCTCGGGGACGCCAATTTATCTCCACGAATTTCTCTACCCCCTCCTGCAGGGCTATGATTCGGTGGCCCTGGCAGCCGACGTGGAACTAGGGGGGACTGACCAGCGCTTTAACCTCCTGGTTGGCCGGGAGCTGCAACTGTGGAAGGGCCAAACCCCTCAATTTTGCCTGACGGTGCCCCTGTTGGAGGGCTTAGATGGCTACCAGAAAATGTCCAAGTCCAAGAACAACTACGTGGGCTTGACCGAGGATCCCCTCACCATGTACTCCAAGCTGGAGAAGGTGCCGGATCACCTGGTGCAGCGCTACTTCGAGTTGCTCACCTCAGTGCCTCTTTCGGAGCTGCCGGCGGATCCCCGCCAGCGCCAGATCCTCTTGGCCAAGACCCTCGTGGCCCAATTTCACTCTTCTGAAGCCGCAGAAGAGGCGCAGCGCACCGCCCAAGCGCTGGTGTTACAAGGCAATCTCGTTGAAACGGGATCCATCCCCACTTTTGCCATCCAGTGCTTGTCTTACCCGGTAAAACTGAGCTACATCCTGCGCGAATCCGGCCTCTGCAAGAGCGCTGCCGAGGCCCGTCGGCAAATCCAAGGGGGCGCCGTGCGGCTGGACGGGCAAAAGGTGGAGGATCCCGACCTGGAGTTTGCCCAAGCCTCTGAGCTGGACGGGCGGGTTTTGCAGGTGGGCAAGAAGGCCTTCTGCCGCTTGGTGGTCGGCACAAACTAGTCAGCTTTGGTTTTCTCCCCTCACCCCCAACCCCTCTATGAGGGGAGCTCGATGGTTCCACAACTATTCAACAGGTGGGGATGGGCTTAAAGCCGAGCCCGGCTTTCTTCTGCTTGGTCTTGGCTGAGGGGTTAAACAGCGGCGAAGCTAACACGGGCTCTGGCCGGGGCCGGATCGATCTTGCCTCCGCCACAGCTTCGGCGAGCTTTTGCCGCACCAGCTCTTGGGTCTCCAAAATATTGGGATCCGCCGCCCATTCCGGGGCTTCTTTGACCGGATCGTCTTCGGAAGTGAATTCCAAATCGTAAACCTCGTTGCGGTAAGTGGGGCTGAAGCACTCCCAGGCGCGCAGGCTGTAGAAGTAGGGGAATAGCCGCACCATGCGCTCGATATCCAAGTGTTCGGCAAAGCGCCGAAAGGCTTCTTCTTCGGAAACCGGAAAAGGCGCATAATGCTCGGAAACAAACCACTGCAAAAACTTTCGCGCCTCCGGAACGATCTGCTCTGGGGCCATGGATCCCAGCGCTGCCGCGTTGAAGCAGTTGACCAAAAGGTGCTCCAGCAGTACAGCGTTGTACTCGGCAAAGCAGGTTTGCTCGCGGCTTTCTACCGGCTGCCAAGGCATCTTGCCGTTGGCGGCAATGAACAAGTGAACCAGGTCATGCGAGGGATTGGTTTGGATGGAGCCGTGCCCCTCCAGCTTGGCCCCGTCACAGCTAAAGATCTGGTACTGAGGGCTCCAGTAGAACTTCAGTTGCTTGGCCGCCATGTTTGACCGTCCTCCTCACCCAGAGGGATCCCTATTAGAGCTTACACCTGTGGACGGGTTCCCATGCACCTCAGGCGGCGTCTGCCCGCCTTCGGGAGAGGAGATGGGGGCAAAACTGGACTGCCAAGCTTTTTCTAGGCTGGCCGGCAAGCCTCTTGAAGCTCCCCAACCCCACAGGCCATGCTTCTAAAGCCAAAGTTAAACAAGGACGCTTATTTTAAAAAAACTGTCACCTCTGAAAGCCATCGCCTGAGGATCGACAAGTTTTTAGTATCTTTTTTTACTTGCAAGTGTTTCTTTCTACGATACTCTTTCGGCTCTCCCTATGGTAGCGTTACATCGCGATTTTGCCTTTTCTCTCGACCTTGTCTGTGCTTCCAGTCAATTCCCGCCAGGTCTTGACAATGCGACTTAATAGACCAGAAAACCGAGAAACTAGCTGGGTGATTGCCCTGATCCTGCTAGGGATCTCTATAGCCGGCTGTGGCTCTTCCAGTAGCACGGGGATCGACCCTGCTTCTTTGGGATCCCAAGCTCGCCTGACATTCAATGGGGCTCTGACCCGCTCCTTTTCTGGCACACAAGGGGAAATGGAGTTCAACATCGCCCTCCTGCAAGGCGGGGATCCGCCCCAACCGGTAACCCAGCTCTCCGCCGGCCAGGTCAGCTTGCAGGTGAACCGGGTAACCGATTTGCTAGGGATCCCGCAGCCGGTAACCTTGACCCTGACACCCACCCGGATCGAGAACCCCCCGTCGGATCTGGCTCAGCGGCCTTTGCTCATGGCAGTGCTGATGGATGGCTCAGGCAGCTTGCTGGTTTTGGATCCCCAATCTCGGCGCTTCCTGGCTGTTTTTCGGCTCCTGGATCAATTTCGCCCTGCACCCCTGGATCTGGGCGCTATTCTGCGCTTTGACAACCGGGGGGCAGGTTTTGGCCTTACAGCTTTGGGGCAGCCCCTGCGCACAGCTCAGCTATTGCAGGACTTCACCGGCGACAAAGAGCTGCTGAGACGAGGCGTTTTGCGCGCTGTTCCGGGGGGGAACACTGCCCTCTACGATGCCACGGTGGAAGCGGGGCGTTTCTTAAGCGACTTTCGGCCCACCGAGCGTTTCAACCGCCGTTTGGTGGTGTTTACCGATGGTATCGACAACGAAAGCACCCGCTCCATCAACCAAACTACCCAGGAGCTGACAGCCCTGGCCAGAGAGCGAGGACAGAAACTCACCGTGTATGTGGTTGGATTGGGGGTCGATTTGAATCTTCTGGAGTTACAGGATCTGGCTGCAGCTACTGAGGGGACTTTTGTGCTGGCACGGTTTTCTGAAGGGCTGGAAGCTACCTTTGCCAACTTATTCCCTGCTGCCATTGGGGAGCACCGCCTGCAGGTGAGGGTGCAAAGCAACGTTCCGCTATCTGCTGGTTCTTATCTTCTCAGCGGGGAGCTGCGGGTCGAGAGAGAGGGAAGTCGTTTTGTGGCGCCATTCAGCGACGCTGTTCTCACGGTGGGATCCCGCTAGAGTCATTCCGCAGGCTGACAACATCCCTAATCGAGAGCGAGGCGATAAGCAAATGTTTCCACGACTCGGTATACTCAGAAGATTTTGGCAACCGGCTGCGCTTGTCCTGGCGGCAGTGCTTACAGGTTCCCTAACGGTTTTCCTGAAAGGTTGCGGTGGTGGTACCTCCAGCAGCCTCTCGACCGTGGGGTCGCCGCCAAGGGATCCCGGCTCTGGCTCTGGCTCTACCTCTGCCATTTTGGGATTGGTGGTGGATCCCTTTGCTCAGCTTTGCCCTTCAGGCTCAACAGCCGCCCTTTGTTCGGGAGGGCCGCTTTTTTCAAGAGGCAATAAGGTTGAGTTGTTCAACCTAAGCTCAAGAGGGGACATTTTGTTGCCTGCCCTGTCAACCACTGCCTTGGAGGGCAACTTGCGGTTCACCATCCCCTTTTCCGGATCGATTACTCAGCCGCCGGGGAAATTGGTATCGGTTCAGTCCAATCTCCTGGGCCAAGGGCGTCAGTCCGGCCAGCCTACACCCCTGCGGGGATTTGTTTTCAGCGCAGCCGTGGATGTTTCCCCTTGGAGCGAAGCCCTTTATCGCATCTTGCTGCGGGAACGGGATAGAGTACCTTTCTCCAACTTAGCTCCCCCCGAAGTTAGGGATCTGGAGAATATTCTGTTTGTCAGCGTACCTCTTTCCAGAACAGCGCGAAACTTGGAGGAGATCATCACTGACATCATTCGACAAGCGGATCAACTTAGTCTTAATCAGCTCCGCTTTGTGGAGGATCTCATTCGCGTTTGCTATGCCCCAGAAGGTAATCAATCGGATCAGCCCTGCCGCCTCCGCATTCCCATACCCCTACCTCCTGCACCGACGGACTTTCCGACACCTCGACCCACCCCACCGATAGAGCTTCCAACTGCTCCGCCCACAGGGGTGCCTGCTCCTGAAGCTCCCGCTCTTCCCACCATCATCACCAACAGAGCTGTTGTTCGTTCAGCATCGGGCTCGTTGCTCTTTAGCAACACGGTTTCGGTGAGGGTAGACAACTGATGGTTGCCTCGTTTTAGTCAAGTTTGATGTGAGCTGATTTTGTGTTTCAAGAGAACGCGCTGAGAGAGCCGAGGAGTGTTGAATGCTGACCTCAAAACCGTCTTCATTTCGTCCTGGTCAACTGGAAAGATTGCTTTGCTTTTTTAGTCGCAGCTTGGGCACCGTTTCCACAGCCCTGCTAATGGTTCTCTTGGGGGTAGAGCAAGCTAGCTTCTCTGCGTCTAGGGAAACGTCTCTACAACACCCCAAGCAGGATGAGCTGGTCTTTATCGATCAAGCCTTGCCGGACTTGGCGATCTTGCTGGCAGGCATTCGTCCTGGAGCAGAAGTTGTTTTTCTGGATCCCAATAGAGATGGGATTGAGCAGATCACAGAGACACTGCGAGGACGAAAAGGCATCAAAACCCTGCACATCCTGTCTCACGGGCAGGCAGGCTCACTCTCCTTGGGCAGAAGAGTTCTTAACCGAGAAAACTTGCCCGAGTACGCGGACCTACTGGCAAAGTGGAAATCTAGCCTTGCGGACGATGCGGACATTTTAATCTACGGCTGCGAGGTGGCGGCAGGGCTGGAGGGCAGACTTTTCATAGAGCAAATAGCCCGCCTGACAGGAGCTGATATCGCTGCTTCTACCAACCTCACAGGACATGCCAAAGCTGGAGCAGATTGGATTTTAGAAGCCGCGGCTGGCAGCGTTACCGCTCCCACGATTGTGGTCGAAGGAGTAATTGATCACAGCTATCCGCACACACTGCAGGTAGGAGCCAAGCCCACCTTAGATGCCAGCTTCAAGCTTATAGATATTGATGTCAGTGGTCAAAAGCTTTCTCTCTTCGATGCAACCACTCAGGTTGTTCTGAGGCGGGTTAATAACAAAAATGCGACTGGCACCTGCAACGTAGTCTGGGTTGTTGACCCAAACACTCCCAGTGGCTTGGGAATTACAGCCATGGAGCAAGCTCTTTTAATTAATCCTCTGAATCCAGTTATCAAAGCAGGTGCAGATAACATTTTTGTAAACTTTCCTGATGGTACCAATGCTTTTAACAACATAGAAAGAGTTGATTTCATTACCCCAGGTGGCATAACCGCTCCGAGCATGGGTCTTGATAAGATTGGCTTCTTACTCCTAGACAGAGGCGGAAACGATCCTTTTAAGATTGCTGCTATTACAAAACTTGATTCCGATCCTGAACAATATGCCTATAACCCTGTTGTTGGAGTTGGTGCTGGTATCTGGGTAGGAGGGACATCGATAGCTAAGACGAACGTTCACTCTGACCAATGTGGAACTAAAGTCCTGAATACAAACATAGTGGCTTCTACAGGCAGCCAAAAGTTGGCAGGAGTTTTTGTAAGTTATCAGGATCTAGGCATATCTGCTGGTCAAACATTCTATGGATACTCAGTAATCGGGAATGATGTAACGGTATCTATCAAGCAATTTTCAACATTTCCGACGAACACAGGTAGCTCCCCTGGCGGTTGGGACATGACGGCAGGAGGGGGCATTGTTGCTTACAACCCCGTTGCTAAAAATGACTCAGCCACCACCCCAGCCAATACACCGGTCACCATCAATGTGCTGTCCAATGACACAGCCTACGTTTTTAACTTGGATCCCAATACTATCGACCTAGACCCGTCCGCTCCTGGACAGCAAACCATGCTGACAGTTCTTGGGGAAGGCACATATACCGTTAACCTATCCACTGGGGAAGTCACTTTTACTCCGGATCCAGGTTTCACAGGTACTACAACTCCAATCAAGTACACAGTAAAGGACACGGGAGGGTTAATTTCTAACCAAGCAACCATCACTATTACAGTCACTCCTGCCTCTACCCCGACACCGACGCCAACACCGACGCCGACGGAAACGCCGACACCCACGCCGACGCCGACGGAAACGCCGACAC